>JAGLLI010000099.1 GCA_023140595.1 Candidatus Parcubacteria bacterium | reverse complement strand
TTTTTTTATTTGCAAAATTATTTAAGGCATGCTATAAATTATTATGGTGATATACCAATAGTTAATAACATTTTATCTGGAACAGCGAATAAATTCGCTTTTGCAGAGAAGATATTATTTCTCCCTTTTGCTTTGCAATTGGGGGATTTTATTTTTTAAAAAAACCGTTAATTAATTAGCGCAGAGTATAATTATTTAACGCTAAAAAAAATGCATACAAAAAAAAGTATTAAAAAAATTGTTTTTAGTTTTTTATTGCTTGGGATATTGGTTATTCCGGCAATTTCTTTTGCCGCCGAACATGGCGAAGAAGCATCCGCCGGTCACGGGGATATAGCTTTGGTTTTTGGAGCTATGGCCATCATACTTATTTTAAGCAAGCTAGGCAGTTTAATAACGCGATTCGGACAGCCTGCTGTTTTAGGCGAGATATTAGTCGGTGTTGTTTTAGGAAATTTGGCGCTTTTAGGTTTTTCCTTTTTTAGGGAATTGGAGCATAATACAATTATCGTGTTTTTAGCTGAATTCGGAGTAGTGCTTTTGCTTTTTCAGATTGGATTGGAAAGCAATCTTAAAGAGATAAGAAGCGTTGGCGTTAAGTCCCTTGTAGTTGCTATTATCGGAGTTGTCGCGCCGTTTGTTTTGGGAACTTATGTAGTCGGCCCTTATATTTTTCCGGGATTAGAGCAAATCGCTTATCTTTTTATCGGAGCTGCGCTAACAGCCACTTCAGTCGGTATTACAGGCAGGGTGTTTAAAGATTTTAATAAATTGCATATTAAAGAAGCAAAAGTTGTTTTAGGCGCGGCTGTTATTGATGATGTTATGGGTTTGCTGATTTTAGCGGTTATTACCGCGATTGCAACTGTCGGCTCCATCAGCCCCGCGGCGATTGCGATAATTACTCTAAAAGCGTTTGGATTTCTTTTTGGAGGCATAATAATCGGCAGTTATATTGCCAAGAATTTAGGAAAAGTTCTTTTAAAAATTCATACAGGAATCGGAATGAAATTGTCTTTGGCTTTATCAATCGGCTTGTTTTTTTCCTATATTGCAAGTTTATTCGGATTGGCTCCGATTATCGGCGCTTTTGTCGCCGGCTTGCTTTTGGATAATGTTCATTTTAACGGATTTAAAAATTATAGATTAGTCAGGGATATAAAAGACTGGATGGCAAGCAGGGATCGCAATGGCGTTAATAAGGCATTAGATCAGATTTTAGAAAAACATTCCCGCAAGCATGTTGAAGATTTAATAGAAAATGTTGCTTTTGTGTTTGTGCCTATATTTTTTGTATATACCGGCTTGCAGGTAAAACTTGAAACTTTTTTTAATCCAAAGGTTTTGTTAATTGCTTTATTGGTAACGATTGTCGCGGTAATCGGAAAAGTTATTTCCAGCGTATTTTTGCCTAAAAATTATAATAAATGGATAGTCGGATTCGCAATGGTTCCAAGAGGAGAGGTTGGTTTGATTTTTGGAAATATCGGAAAATCCTTAGGTGTGATTTCCGATGAAGTTTTTTCAGTGATTATTGTGATGGTTATTTTAACAACGCTTATTGCCCCGCCTGTTTTGTCAGGGTTGTTGAAGAAGTATAAAGAAGAGCCGATTACGAATTAAGATTAAAAAGAAAAACACCGCCAGTCATTCTTGACCCAGCGGTGTTAATTAATACCTAAAATACGGCTTTAATAAAGTTGTTTAACGCCGGTAAACACTACATCTTCACCGCCTAATTTTTTTTGTAAAGTTTTTTGTACTTTTTTAAAATAAGGCACTTGTTTTTCAGCGTTATGTTTAGTGCATTTAAATATGTTTTTGTTTGAACAAGCATATATAAAGGTGCTTTTTTGAATTTCATCAACCAACGTAATTATTTTTTCCTTAAAATCATTTTTATTTTTTCCGTATTTGGTTTTAATAAAATTAATCGGGTCGGTTATTAGGTATGTAACCCGTAATCTTTTAATTACCACAAAAGGACTATTACTTACAATAATTCTTTTAGTTCTAACTTCTCCGTCTCCGAATTTTATTACTTTATCATATTTAGGTTCAAAGACTACAAGAAAACGATGAATTTTTATTTCACCTTTTTTGTTCAAAGTATAAATTGGGGAATCCCAACCAGGAAATTCCAGGAAAAGAGGAGAAAAAAGGGGTCATACAGAATACTACCGT
>JAGLLI010000098.1 GCA_023140595.1 Candidatus Parcubacteria bacterium | reverse complement strand
TTTTAAGCTGGAACATAGACACTTCGGCAAACGCGTGGACAGCGTGGTCGTCTGCTCCGGCAATGTCAGACACGGAAAGTTTAAGCCAGAAAAAAATATCAGCGTTAAGCGCAGGAGTTCCGGGAAATTATGTTTTTACAATAACTGTTAACGACAATAAAGGTGAATCAAACAGCAGCGCGGAGCGGGATTTTACAATTAACGTAATAAACCCTCCGCCTGTAATTACAGCTAACGACATTACTTGTACTGCAAGTACAACCAATCCTCTTAATTACTATGGAGTTACGGCGCAAGATTATATATCAAATTATCCGCTCGCGTACGGCTTGTCAGTCAGTGTTCCAAATAATTTAACAGCTAATTTCGCGCGATCGCCTGGTAGTGATTTTTACACTTTTTCATTAACCGGAATATTTAATCCAATAACAGAGTCTCCTATTTATCCGTCAAAAGATTATAATTTTACCATTACAGTAACGGATGTTTTCGGAGTTTCCGCTATTGAAGATTTTAAAATTACTGTTTTGAATAACAGGCCGGTGATTCATACGCCTTTAAATTGCGATACTGTCACAAGAGTAAATAATTTATATGATTCTTGCGCTGTTACTGCTATTGACGCTGATGGCAATGCTATAACATATTCCTTCAGTGGATTGCCGGCGGGCATAAGCGGAGATAGCGCGACAGGCGTAATTTCCGGAACCCCGGCACAGACAGGAGATTATACTATTGTGATAACGGTCACCGATGAATACGGAGCAGTTAGTAATCAAGGAATTTATGATTTAAAAGTTAATAATTACTGCGGGGATGGAACTGTGCAAAGCCCTAATATGGAAAATTTTTTTGAAGAATGCGAAGCAGGAGAAACTTTAGATTGCGTTACAAGCGATAATTATGATGGGAGATTATCCTGCATTGTCGATGAGTGTATTTGGGATGACATATGCAACCCAACCGAATCATGCGGAGACGGGAGCGTTAATGGGGATGAGGAATGTGATAATGCGGATGGAACTGCGGACAACCCTGCTGATAGTTATGAAAATAATCAGTATAGCTGTACGACTCCGCCAGCTGATACATGTGAATATACTGGCGGTTGGTGCGGTGATGGGATTATCCAGGATGGTTATGGGGAGGAATGCGATCCAAATGAAACAAAAATAGATTATGAAAGCAGAATGGGAATTGTCATAGATAATGCTACATGGATAGCTGTGCAAGCCGCTTGTAATTACTGCGCTATGAGCTGTCTTGACGCGGATGGGGACGGATATGGTTATCCTGTTAATTTAAATTGCTTACATTTTGAATTAGATTGCGACGACCGTCCTAATGGCGAGGATGGAATTCCGGGAACTTTTGACGACGGAGCGAATATTAATCCTGGCCAGCCGGACGACTGTACGCAATATGACGGAATTGATAATAACTGCGACGGTAAAATAGACGATTCAGATCATGATAATGATGAGGATGGCATTGGAGCATGTTCTGACAATTGCCCTGATATATTTAACCCTGAGCAAGAAGATGCTGATGGCGATGAGATAGGCGATTTTTGCGATGATTGTTATAACTACGGCGGAAGCTGTGTAGAATTAACAATTACTCAAGGAGTATGGACAAAAACATTCCGCCCTTATGTTAAAGCTGATACGTCAAGCGAGTTTTATTGCTATAATGGCAATTGTGCTAACCCATATACTACATATCCTACCTCAAGTAATTTGGCAGAAGCTTATGATTTTGTCGAAAGTCAGAGAAGCAATATTTTTGCTTATATTAATGCAAATAATAATATGCTAAGTTTGGGTTTTTTGCACGATTATATAAATGATGGCAGTGGCGGAGAAGTGCATTTTAATTTTTCAGGCAATGGCTGGGATATGTCTATTGTTTCAGTTTCAGATGATAACACAAATGAATTTAGTAAAATCATTCATGGAAATTGGGACTGGGAGGAGTGTTGCACTGATGGTGGCATGATTGATATTGCAAATCTTAACACATCTTGGTCAATCACGATAACCCCTGATTTTATAAGCGGAATTAATAGCTGGGCTATGAAAGCGCCTGGCAATGAAGAAAATATTCCTAATTTAACTGATCCCGTAATAATAAATTATATAGCCCCTTAATTTTATTTTTATGTTAATAAATAAAAAAATAGTTTTATTATTAATAATATTTTTTGCAATTGCAATTATAATTTTTATTTATTTTTATAATAAGCCGGATATTATAGATAATGCCGCGCATAAAAACGAAGCCGAAGAATCCCAACCGGTAAAAATAGAAAATCAATTAACAAATCAGGAAAAAAGAATAAATGATATTGAAGAATTTGAATCAGCAAAAGAACAGAAAGATTTTGACCAATGCAATAAAATAAAAAATATTTATACTCGCGATTTATGTTTTAAGCAGATTGCGTTAAATTTATCAGACAGTTCAGGATGCGCGTACATGAAAAACAAACAAGAGCAACAAATGTGCAGTTTTATTATTTACAAACGAAAAGCCCTAGGGGATAAAGAAGTTGATCCATGTTATGAATTAAAAGATCAGAATTTGATTGATAGATGCGTTAAACAAGCGGTTGAAGCGAATTTTTGTTCTACTGAAGAGTGTTTTAATGATTTTTTGCAAAATAAAAAAAATTATGATTCTGATAAAGACGGGTTAACCGGCAATCAGGAAATTCATATTTACCATACAGATCCGAACAATCCAGACACAGACAACGACGGACACCTAGACGGTGAAGAAGTAAGAAACGGCTATAATCCGTTAGGCGAAGGAAAATTAGAATAAAAAATTTGCAAAATTTAACATAAATGCCCCAAAAGAAAGAAAAAGACACCAATCAAAAAAATTGGCTTATATTTTTTTTGTTAGGCGGTTTTTTAATAAAACTGATTGTTTTTTTATTTAAAAAAACAGGTTGTTCTTGCGCCAAAAGGAATTTTAAGAAATACATTAAAAAAGAAGAAATAGAAATTGAGGAATTTTCCGACCAAGAAGAGGATTTGCCGGAATTTTTGCATGATTCTTTGAAATTGTTTAAAGATTTTTTTATTCCGCATAAAGGCAACGGGCATAAGCCGAAAATACTGCGGACAAGATCTTTGGCGCTTATAGTTGTCGCAGTGGTGCTTTTAAAGATTTCAATTTTGGCTTATGTTTTTTTTATTAATTCTTATCATGCCGAGATGAGCGAGAATATTTCCGGTCAGATTGTTGATTTAATCAATCGCGACCGCAAAGCGCAAAACCTTGACCCGCTGGCAATTAATACTGTTTTAAATTTTTCCGCTTTTTCAAAAGCCGAAGATTTGATTATAAAAGATTATTTCGCGCATTACAGTCCGGACGGCAAAAAGCCTTGGGATTTTATTGATCGCGGCCAATATGAATATATTTATGTCGGTGAAAATCTGGCTATGAATTTTACATCAGCAGAATCCGCGCATCAGGCGCTAATGCTTTCACCGACCCATAAGCAAAATATTTTAAGCGATAAATATTCGGATATCGGGATAGCCGTTGTTAACGGAGAATTGGATGGTAAGAAAACCAATGTTTTAGTGCAGTTTTTCGCAATAAAAAAACCGGCGCCGATTAAAATCGCTTTAGCCGAAGATAAAACCGCGGGAACCACGGAGACGGCAATTATTAAAGTTGAAGAAAAAAGGCATGTAAATATTGCAGGTGAAAGTTATGAGCAAGATGTTAAAGAAAATAAAACTATTAATATTAATAATCCTGATAAGTTTAAAATTCCCGCTCACATTCCAATTCCGATTCAAAAGGAAAATTTATCTTTTTTGTTTCCAGAAGCAAAAAATGTTATTGGCGAAAATGATAAAAATTTAATTGCCAAAGCCCAAATCAGCCCAAATATAGTGATTGAAAAAAATATTATTACCGATGTAAAAAGTTTTAGCAATATTCCGAATAAAAATAGCGTTGTTTATTCGAAAAAAATAAGAGCTTCCAACACAATTACCATGATTATTTTAAGCATATTATTTATCGCGATGATAATAAATATTGTAGTTCGCGCAGAAATTCAGCATAAAAAAGTTTTTATTCAAACAGTAATCGCGATTATCTGTTTAACCGGAATTGTTTATTTGAATTTCAGCTTTTTAGAAAACGTTTTACCTAAATTATTGATTGTTTAAATCAAATGAAAAAAGTATTAATTGCCATATCTGGCGGAGTTGATTCTAGCGTATGCGCCTTGCTTTTACAAAAGCAGGGCTTTGAAGTTTTGGGCGCGTATATGCGGCTTGGCAAGAATTATGAAAAAAGCGAAAGAGCGGCAAGGAGTGTTTGCCGCGATTTGGGAATAAAGTTTTATCCGATAAATTTATCATCTAAATTTAAAAGAGAAGTGATTGATTATTTTATTTCAAGTTATAAAGCTGGAATTACTCCGAATCCGTGCGTGCGTTGCAATTATTTGATAAAATTCAAAGAACTTTTGAGGATAAAAAATGAGCTAAAAACTGATTTTTTGGCAACAGGGCATTATGCGAGAATTATTAAACAGGGAAATAATTTTAATTTATTTCGCGGAAAAGATAAAAGCAAAGATCAAAGTTATTTTTTGTATAACTTAAAACAAGAGTGGCTCAAAGAAATTTTATTTCCTTTGGGAGATTTGACTAAAGAGGAAGTAAAAAAACAAGCTAAAAAAATAAATCTGCCAAGCTTAAATTTTGAAAGCCAGGATATCTGTTTTCTAGTTAAAGAAGGAAACATAACCCCGCATAATGAATATTTAAAAAAGTATCTTAAAAAAAACCTCGGTCCGATTATGACTTTGGGTAAAAAAATAATCGGCGAACATCAAGGTTTGTATTTTTATACCAAGGGACAGCGCCGCGGAATTGAGATTGGGGGAACAGGACCGTATTACGCGGCTGATAAGGATTATAAAAATAATATTTTATATGTTGTTAAAAATCCGGATGATCTTGCCTTGTATAATGACAAGTTTTTAATTGAAGGCGCGAATTGGCTTGACGCGAAAATTAAATTTCCTTTTAAAGCGGAAGTTGTGATTCGTTATCGCCACGAAGCGGCTGAGTGTGAAATTTTTAATGAAAAAAACAAGCAATATCAAGTTAAATTAAAACAAGCTGAACGCGCGATTACGCCCGGCCAGTCAGCTGTTTTTTATCAGGGTGAGAAAGTTTTGGGTGGTGGAATAATTGTTTGATAATTATTTTAATTTATTTTTAATTATTTTATTGTAAGATATGTTTATGGCAAAATTGAAAATTTAAGATTTAGCGAAAAGAATGGTTTAAAGATATTAATTTTTTATTAAAAATATGAATAGCTTTATAATTTTTTTTGAATATAATAAAGAATCTTGGAATTATATGTTTTCGTATTTTCGCGTACCTGATGTTTTTACGGCATGAGGTTTTTTATTTTTAAATATTGCCTATGCCAAGCAGTTCATATAACTTTATTTGGAGGTGCGCTAAGTGTTCTAATCATTTTGCCAATATCACAAAAATGGATGGTGTGCTTAAGCAAGAGAAAAAGTGCCCAAAATGCAAATCAATTAATATAATAACCTTGGCTAATAAAGAAATATTTATTCATTGTAAGTTATATGATCAGAATACTAACGATTACCGGAATGAATTTGAAAATAATTATCCTTATCCTGAATGAGTTAAAATATTTTTAAAAATTTAATATAATTATTTAGGTATTTACGTTTCATAGCAAACATCAGCGCCTATTACAAAAAAAACTACAGGTTTTAGTATTTTTGTATAGGCGTTTTATTTTTTGCAAATTATTTATTAATTTATAGTTTTTTAAAGGTCGATTTATATGTTTCTCAGGCGTAAAAACGAGCTTGGGAAATATATAAAATATTAATTCACGCTTATTATCATTTGGCTGTTAATTTATTAAAATTACATGGCGTAAAGGTCGGACATGTTTTAAATTAATAGT
>JAGLLI010000097.1 GCA_023140595.1 Candidatus Parcubacteria bacterium | reverse complement strand
GACGGTAGTATTCTGTATGACCCATTAATGTTTCCACTTCAGTAAAAACAATTAATCCAGCTAATTGCCGAAATAATTTATAGGACATTTTTGATCCTACTTTCTGAAGTAGATTACAAAGCGTATATTCTTCTTTTAGGGTCAAATTTTCTGTGTTATTAGTCATTGTTAATTCCTCCCTCTTATATTGAAAAGATCAATAGATGTGTTTTATATTAAATTAATATAGCATACTTTTAATTTTTTGTCAAGCGATATGTCCCGCAAATTTTTTTTTATTGCAATATTAAATTGAATATAGTATAATTAAATAAGCAATAAATAAGTGATTATTTGTTTTTATTTTAAAATATTTAGAAAGTTAGGAAATTATGGAAAAAAAGAAAAAAATGAGAATTTATTATAATCAAGCAATTTATGGACAAGAAGAGATTGATGAGGTGATGAAAGTTTTATCTGATCCATTAAGAATAGGAGCCGGTCCAAAGGTCAGGGAATTTGAAAAGAAGATATCAGCGCTGCTTGGCAAAAAATATGGAGTGATGGTTAATTCCGGCTCTTCAGCTAATTTGTTATCTCTTGAATTGCTTGATTTGCCAAAAGGAGCAGAGGTAATTACGCCGATTTTAACATTTGGCACAACTTTGTCTCCAATTGTTCACAAAGATTTGATTCCGGTATTTGTAGATGTTGAACCTGGTACATATGTGGTTGATGTTAATCAGGTTGAAGCTTCTATTACAGATAATACCAAGGCCATGATGATACCTTTGTTATTTGGTAATTTGCCTGATCTTGAAAAACTTAGAGATTTGGCCAAAAAATATAATCTTTTTTTTGTTGAAGATTCTTGCGATACTCTGGGAGCAAAATTTGACAAACAGCCAACAGGTCGTTATTCTGACATAACCACTTCTAGTTTTTATGCTTCCCATATTTTAACTGCGGCTGGCGGCGGCGGCATACTTTGTTTAAATGATGTAAATTTAGCTAATAAGGCATTAGTGAAAAGTAGCTGGGGCAGGGAGTCAACTCTTTTTGGAACTCATGAGGAATCAGAAGAAATTAAAAAGCGTTTTTCCGGCATTCTTGACGGCGATGCGTATGATGCAAAATTTATTTTTAGCGAAATTGGCTACAATTTTCAACCAACTGAAATTCAAGGCGCTTTTGGCTTGGCACAGCTTAAAAGATATCCTGAATTTAGAAAAAAAAGGCAAGACAATTTTCAAAAACTTTATAAGTTTTTTGAAAATTATTCAGATCTTTTTATTCTACCAAAAGAAGATGAGCGTGCTGATACTGCTTGGCTTGCTTTTCCGTTAACCATAAAAAAAGACGCGTCTTTTTCTCGCGCGGAAATTACGCGTTTTTTTGAAGAACAGGAAATTCAAACAAGACCTGTGTTTACTGGCAATGTATTGAAACATCCCGCGTTTAGAGACATTAATGCGCGAACAAATAAAAACGGCTATCCGGTAACCGATCATATAATGAAAAATGCTTTTGTTATTGGCTGCCATCATGGCATGGATGATGAGCAAATTGATTATGTAAAAAATGTGTTTATTGATTTTTTGAAAAAGTATAAATAGAGTTCTATCTCTTATAGAAAGCAACAGTTTTTTGTATGCCTTCATCAAGCGAAAAAATTGGTTTCCAGCCAATTTTTTTGTTGTTTGATAAATTGGCTTGTGAATAAGCGCAATCCCTCACGTCAGTTGGATATTCTCCCCAACTAACAACTGCCTGGCCTTTGGCGTGTTTTTTGATTTTGTTAACCAGACTTCTGAATGTTGCGGCTTTGCCCATGCCAATGCCGAATTCTTCAAAATGATTTAGGTCGCCAATATATTTAATTGTTTTTAAATAAGCTTCACAAACGTCATCAACAAAAATAAAATCTCTTTTTTGCTCTCCGGTGTTAAGGGCGATTTTTTCTTGATTTTGCAGCAGTTTTTTAATAAGAAAGGGAATTATTTTTGTATGGTTGTCATCAGGACCATACATGTGTTCAATCACCAAATTAACAAATTTTATATCAGTATTGCTGATTTGTTTTTTGGCTTCTTTTAAAAATTCTTTTTTGGTGGTGATGTAGACATGGTTTTTCTCCGACTGGTCGTTTTCTTTGTTTAGAAATGTGTCCGAGTTTATAAATGCAATTGATTTGTGTTTTATGCCAAGTTTTAATAATTTAAGAGGAAGATCAAAGTTCGCTTGTTTTACTTCTTCAGTATTCTCGTTGGTGCGACCATAAGAAGTCGCAGCATGAATGATGAAATCAATTTTGTTATTTAAAAATAAATCTTCAAAAGATTCCTTGTCTGTGTCAAATGTTTTTATGGTTTTAGTTTTGATTAAATTTTGAATACGTACAATCGAGGAGGCGCTTCTTTTTACGGCAATAACTTTATAGTTGTTTTTTACCAGTAATTTAACAAGATGACTGCCCAAAAAACCAGTTGAGCCGGTTATAAGAATTGTATTATTTTTTGACGATTGGCTCATATTTGTTTGTTTTTGGAATTATAGAATTTAATTTTGTTTATCATCCTGCGCGTAAAACTTGTTTTTCTTTTATAAAATTTTTTTGCCACTTTTTTGGCTTGCGGATATTCCAAAAGTATTTGTCTTTCAACTTTTACCTTTTTATTAGCCGGTTTAGTGTCATATTTGCTATTTTGACTGCAATTAATTCCACTGCCGTCAAGTCCAATATTTTTTACTAATGATTTCCAAGGATGCAAACATAAGCCATTTTTTAAAAACACGCTAGCTTGCCACTTGATTGCCCAAGTTTTAAGTTTGCCGTTTATATTTGCGACTAGTTGATTTTCAAAATCCTCATTACATCCGTCAAGATTGAATTTTTTTATCAAGTTTTTATTTTTTATCTCATCATACAATTTTTTTGCGTCTGGTTCAAAATGCTGCCAAGCTCTTTTCCATGTAGCCCAGCTCCAGCAAGAAGTTTGATTGTAAAAAAAAGTATCCGGTAATTTTTTGTTATTTGGAAAAAAGTATCCGGAAATATGCATTACTTGTTCATCGTCGGAGTATAGTAATAGGGCATCATTCATATATTGCAGAAAAAATGGGGAGGTGATTAAGTCATCTTCTAAGATTATCACTTTGCCATATTTATTAATTGTTTCAGTTACCCCTGAGATAATTGATCTAGCTAATCCCAAATTTTTATTTCTTTCTATAATTATTATATTTTTAAAACCAGCAATGGATTTAATATAATTTCTAACATTTTGCACATTTTTTGTAGCATTTAAGTCTTTTGGCGCATCAGAAAAAATATATAGCTCACTTTTTGAAGCTAATTTATTTTTTTGCAAAGATTCAACGGTCTTTTTAGTGTGTTCAAGGCGATTGTATACAAATAGGACTATTGGAGATAATTTCATAGGTTGGATTCGGTCTATTAATAAGTTAGATTGGTTTTTGATTAATAATGTACTGTAGTTAAATATTTATTTTCAAAATAAAGTTTTCTATTTATATAGTATTTCCAATCTATTTTATTTCTTTGAAAGACGATAAAAGGTATGTTGCCATAGTAGGAAGCGAAAGCACCAAAAGTGCTGTCAGATCCAATTATAACATCCGTTGCGGATAAAAGAAATAGGTCTTCAATAGCGTTGCCATTATTTTTTATTACATTAATTCCCGTAAAATGATTTAACTCTACATTTTCATCTGAACATATCACAAAGCAAGTTTTATCTATATTTTTTTTAAATTTTTCAAGGTATTCATTTAGTATTATGTTAACTTCTTTTTCATTAAAATATAATTTTCCTTCTTTAAATTTTTTTTTATAATCACCTTGCCTTATGTGTACTCCGACTATATGTTTGTAATTTGATTTCAGGTTGTTTATTAGTTTTTTGTTTTTATTTTGTATTTTTTTTTGGGGTTTAAAATAATCAATTATTTTTTTGTGATATTTAGATAGTCCTTGTGGGTTCCTGAAGAGCCAATTGCATAAAAATATTTTTTTATATTTTTTAATTATTTTCAACTTGGATATTTCTTCTTGGTTTGTATTTTTTGAGGGGGGCAGGTAAAATGGGGTATTACAGGAATAAATGATTTGCTTACGATGTAGTTTTTTTATTATTTTGACATATCGATAATATGGGCTTATTCTTCTAATTAATTTGTTATCTTGTAAGTGGAGAATAAGCAATATTTTAATAAAAATATTTTTTAAAGGAATATCAAAATTTTTGTTATAATTAGAAAATGTGAAGTATGTCTTATCTTTTTTATGTTGTTTTTCTTCAAAAAAAGAAAAATTTTGACATTCATAATTTTTTTCCAGACAATAGGCATAGATACTTGCAAAATTCCATAGTTGATTAGCAAGTCTGCCTCCGGTATTATGTTCAAGGATTATAATTTTTTTTTTCATTTATATTTCTTTTTTAAGATTTGAAAAAAGATAATAGTTTTCCCCACTAATGTAGTTTATTTTTTCGTGGTATAGAATGTTGTATTTATCCATTTTGTTAGCAATATCACTAGCATGTGGCATTGAAGGAGATGTGACTTGATGCGCAATTAATAATTTTTTGCTGTTAAAATAATTAAGTCGTTCAACAAAGTTTTGTGAAAAATTATTTGATTCACTCAATGCCCACGTGCTAATAAAAATATCTGGTTGATGAAAATCAATATCATTTAGTATTTTTTCATTGAGAGGTATTAAATTTATTAAATTGTCTTTTATTGTTGGATTTTGTTCAGTTACAATATTAATTTTGTTTTTACCTAAGATGCATGATAAATAAATTGCTTGAATGAAAACAAAAATCGGCAAATCAATTATACTGTACGTGGCTTCAGGTTTTATTCTTAGAAAAATTTTAGCCATATTTCCATAACCGCCTCCCCATTCAACAACGTTTTTTGTATTTTTTAAGTTACATTTTGTTTTATCTTCAAATAAAGACAAATGATTTAAATGATGGATTGAATTGGCGGAAGTTCGATATTTGGGGCTACATATTAGTGGATGCCCATATTTATTTTCAGATAAATATTTTTTCAATTTTTCAGTTTTATATTTTTTTTCAAGATAGTTTAATTGTAATTTTTGCCATTTGGGTTTTATAAACATTGTGTTTGTGACAATTTTATGTGAAAAAAAATTAATTTTAAAACTATTAAAAAAATAATTTTCGATTTCATTACCGAAGTCAATCCAATTCGGCAATAGAAATGGAGAACTTAGTTTTTTTAGATTGTTTTTTTGCTCTCTATATATTTTTTTGTAGAAAAAATAATTTTCGTTAAATTTTTCCTTTCCCTTTTCATTGTTGGCGAGAAAAATCTTAGTTATTCTTTGATTAAGTTTATTTTTAGAGTAATTTATTACTTTATTTTTTAACTTGTGAATTATACTGTTATTTATATTTTGATGTTTTATTTTTTTCCCAGTCAGCTTCCATCCTTTTTCAGATAATTTTAATTTATTTCTCTTAATATATTCATCTATTTTTTTATAGGATTTTTTTGAATTAATTAATTTTTGGGTTTTTTCGTCAAAACAATCAATGTGCTCTTTTAAAGCAGTAATCATGTCTTTTCCATATTTTTCTTTATTTTTAAATTCAGTAAAAAAAAGCCCATCCGCAACAATACGATGAAAATATTTTGTATTTGGCACGATTGCAATGTTTAATCCTCTCGCAAGTAATCGTAGGCTAAATCCAAAATTTTCCCTTCCATTCAGATCGGGATAGCCTTTAGTTTTATCGAAAGCTTTTCTAGTAAAAAGAAAATTAATGCTTGCTGCGGGCGTGTTGCTTTGTTCTGTATATTCTTTGAGTGTAAAAATGTTATCTGAAAAATTATGAATCCATGAATTTTTTAGTTTTTTTGTATCTATTTTAAAGAAAATTTGTTCTTGAACAGAGGCAACTTCAAATTCAGTATTTTGAACAGTATTAATTAGTTTTTGAATGGTATTATCCCCCAAGACATTATCATGACACGACATATAAATGACGTCGCCTCGACTTTTGGCTATGGCAGAATTGCGATTATTTGGGGCTCGTAAATTTTTCTTATTAAAATGATATTTTATTTCAGGGTATTTTTTAGCAAGTTTTTTGATAAGTTCTTGCGTGTCGTCTTGAGAATTATCATCGCTGATTACAATTTCAAAAGGAATTTTTAAGTTTTGGCGATACATTGACTCAACAGTTTCTTCCAAAAATTTTGTGGAGTTATACGTCGGTATAATATAGGACAACATTTTTAATTTTTCTTTTTTTTCTGGCATCATATTTTAATTATTTTATGTATTTGTTAATAATAGAAATAAGTTCTTGAGTTCTTTTCTCGTAGGTATGATCTTCTAAAGTTCTTTTTTGTCCTGCTTTGGCTATTTTTTTTCTTTCTTCTTCGTGAGATAGGTAATAATTTATTTTTTCTGACAATTCTTTATCATTGGAATAGGTTTCGATTTCTTTTCCAACTTCAAACAACTCGCTCAAGTTGTCTTTCGTATCAGCGATTAACAAACATCCGCAACCGGTTGCTTCATACAAGGTCATGTTGTTGGCGTAATTCTGAGCTACTTTCTTGATATGTTTTGTTAAAGTAATTTTACTATTATATAAAATATCGTACATGTCCAGACCCCAGGCTTCACCGTGAAAATGATTTTTTATTGGGCTATTTTCATCCAAATTATCTGTGCCATAACCCCAAAAATCAATAGTGTTGTTTTTTGCTACTGCTTCAAGGGTTTTATTTCTCTCGTTATGAATTGGGCTATAGCCGCCAATGTGCGTAATGTTGTAAGAAATATTTTTTTTAAGTTTGTCCAATATTGTTTTTTCAAAAGCCAATGGCAGATACTCACTTTTTATACCCCAGCCACGAAACAGCTTAACACAATTTGGAAGTGACGAGATCATTAAATCGTATGGTGTGAAAAAGTTTTTTGGAGGTAATTTATAAGCAGCTTGGGCTACGATTAATTTTGTGTGTTTTTTTATTTTTTTTAAAAATTTAATTCCGGGTAAGTACACATTTTTACAGTATAATACATCTGGTTTATATTTTGCTATTTGCGCTTCCAATATTTTTTCTGTCCATTTTTTTTTAAAATATTTACCAATTGCTGATTCGCCATTGAATCGGCTTGCAAAATATTTTATGTCGTTTTCTTTAGCCCACTGTTTTTGTAGAATTTCATTGTTTAATATAATATTTTCAGCATTGTGTCCAAGTTTCTCTAAATTTTTAGAGTAAAAATCAGCAGTTCCAAAACATTCGGAAAGAACAGCTTTTTTTTGATTTTCGTAATTTTCGCATTTTTTTTCCGGATATTTTTTGTAATAATCATCAAGAAAATCAGAATAATATAAATCTAAAAAAAGAATTTTCATGCTACTTTTTGAAAAATTGCAGTATAACCATTAGTTTTGCCGCGAGGCCATTCATAGTTAATCCACATTAATTTTAATAATTGATTTACGCGCCACATTCCTTTAAGATTTATTTCATAAGAATGGCGCCTGTTTTGGTTTTTAATTAGTTTTATAGTATTATTTCCCTTTTTTTGCTGTTGGTCATGATTAAAATATTGAAGAATACATTTTGGAGGATATGGTCTGACATGATCAATGTCATTGTAAAATCCGAGGTGCATTAATGGACTTCTAATGATTACATATCCGTTGGTTTTTACGATTCTAAACATTTCGTTAAGAACTTTTGTAATGTCTGGATAGGAAAAATGTTCAATGACATGAGAGCAATGGATAATATCAAAAGTTTCGTTTTTAAATGGAGCTTTTTTAATTGATCCGGTGATTGAATTCAGTTGATTTTTTTTCAAAAGGTTATTAAGCTTTTCGTTGATTTCCAAACAGGTAATTTTTAAATTATCAAAATTATTATTTTTTAAAAATAATGGAAATCTTCCCAGACCCGCTCCAACTTCAAGATAGTTATATTTTTTATTTTTATCCAAATTGTTTAGGAATTCAATTGCAGTTTTATCTTCAATTTCAATACATTTTTTATTAAATTTTTTTGTTAATAATTTATCGTTCATAAATTGTGGTTTATATTTTAATTTGTCTGCAAACTCCAATCCTGCTCAAGATAAAATGGACTATGTTTTATATATATTCCCGTATCATAAAAATCACCCTGCTTAACCTCAAACACGCCAAAATTTTTAATAAAATCTTCCCTTTGTCCGTTACTAAAAAGATCAATAGCGATGTTGTAAATTCCTTCAGTAAGAGGAAATTTTTGGTTTATTTTACAGCGTATAATTCCATTTGAAGAAATTATGTCAAAATCTTGTTTTGTTAATTTTGAGGAAGCAAGAATCAAGGGTGAACCGTTCTCATTTGAAATGGCTAATGTAATACTGACATTTTTTGGATTGTAATTATTTTTTGATTTATAGCCTATGCAAAATGTATAATATTTTCCGGTAATAAGATAATCCACTTTTTTTCCCTCTTGATTCTCCACAAAAAAGGAAGAAATTTTTATGTTGCCCAAACCTTTCCTGTCTGTTCTTTTTTCAAGACTTGAGCTTTCTTGTGACAGGGGATTGTTTTGTAAATAAGTGTTAACGACTTTTCTTGATTCATCAAACATTGTAATTTTTCCATTTTTTAACAAAATACATCTTGAGCATAATTTTAAAATAGCGTCCATATTATGGCTGACAAAAAGAATGGTTCGGCCATTTTTTTTTGTCACCTCGTCCATTTTGCCTAAACATTTTTTTTGAAAATTTGCGTCGCCAACCGCCAAAACTTCGTCAACCAGCAAAATATCCGGTTCCGTATGAGCTGCCACTGAAAAAGCCAGACGAACATACATGCCGGAGGAGTAACGTTTTACAGGAGTGTCAATAAATTTATTGATTCCGGCAAATTCCACAATATCGTCAAATTTATCAGAAATTTCTTTTTTTGTCATTCCAAGAATTGCTCCGTTTAAAAATATATTTTCTCGTCCGGAAAGTTCGGGATGAAAGCCTGTGCCGACTTCTAAAAGCGATGATAATCGTCCGTTTATATTTATTTCACCAGTGGTTGGAGGGGTAATTTCAGAAAGAACTTTTAAAAGAGTTGATTTGCCGGCGCCATTGGCGCCGATTATGCCGATTGCCTCGCCTTTTTCAACCGAAAAACTGATATTTTTTAACGCCCAAAATTCTTCCTTGCCCGCCTTGCCAACCAGCTTTTTTGCCTTGTTTTTGATGAATGAAAAAGGCTTTTTGGCAATATTGGTAAGAATATCGCGCATAGCAACATACCCCCCCTGATGACGGGCGATGTTATATTTTTTTGATATATTCTTTACTTCTATAATTGGCTCCATATTATTACGCTATATCCGCGAAATATCTTTCGGTTTTTTTAAAATATATTATTCCTATTATAAGCGCGGTCAAGCCGGTTAATCCTGATATTAAAAGCAAAGTCCAGTTGATTGGAGCATTGCCGAGAATTGCCGCTCTGGCCGCTTTAATAACTCCTGTCATTGGGTTAAGAGCTAAGATCCATGAATATTTTCCGGTAATGCTGGCAGGATATATAACAGGTGTTACAAATAATAATGTTTGAATAAAAAACGGCAACGCATAGCGGATGTCTCTATATTTAACATTGATTGAAGCTAGAAATAATCCCGCGCCTACAGCGGTCATGAAAGTTATAAGAAGCAATAGGGGTAATATTAAAAGACCTGATAAATTAGGCAGATAATTATAATAAGCCATTAAGCCGATCAAAATGACAGAAGCAATTGAAAAATCAACAAATTTTGTAATTGTTGCCGATATAGGAAGGATTAGTCTGGGAAAATATACTTTGGTGATAATAGAGGCGTTTGTTATAAGGCAATTGCTTGCTTCTGACAGGGAGGATGAAAAAAATTGCCAAATTAAGAGGCCTGTGTAAACGAAAATCGGATAAGGTATTCCGTCTGACGGCATTTTTGCCAGCTTGCCGAAAAAGACGCTAAAAACAATCATTGTAGTAAACGGTTGGAAAATTGCCCACATAACCCCAATGGCGGTTTGTTTATACCGCACTTTTAAGTCCCGCCAAGTAAAGAAATAGAGCAATTCTTTATATTGCCATATTTCTTTTATATCGTTTAGGCTAAAAGTTTTTTTCGGTCTGATTGTTTTTTTATAATTTGACATAAATATAAATTTTAGCGTTTTTGCTCATCATAATCCGCTTTAGTCATTATTTCCACTAATTGATTAAATTTAATTTTTGGCTCCCATCCTAATTCTTTTTTTGTTTTTGAATAATCTCCCAGCAAAACATCAACTTCAGCAGGACGAAAATAACGCGGGTCAATTTTGATAATTGTTTTATTGGTTTTTTTGTCTATGCCTTTTTCATCCAATCCTTTTCCTTCCCAGATCAAGTCCATATTCAAATGTTTGGCGGTGAGTTTTGTAAATTCTCTAACGCTATGCGTTTCTCCGGTGGCCAAAATGTAGTCATCGGGCTTGTCTTGTTGAAGCATCAGCCACATGCCATAGACAAAATCTTCAGCATAACCCCAATCACGTTTGGCATCAAGGTTGCCCAGATGCAATGTGTCATCCAGTCCCAGTTTGATGCGCGCCAAACCCCTGGTAATTTTTCTGGTAACAAATGTTTCTCCTCTCCTTGGTGATTCATGATTAAAAAGTATGCCATTACAAGCGTATATATTGTAGCTTTCTCTATAGTTTTTTGTCATCCAATAGGAATATACCTTTGCGCAGGCATAAGGCGAGCGGGGATGAAATACTGTTTGCTCTGTTATTGGGAGATTTTCCGGCTTTACTTTGCCAAACATTTCCGAAGAAGAGGCTTGATAGAATTTAGTTTTAATGCCGATTTCCTTAATAGCGTCCAGCAGCCGCGTAGTGCCTAAGCCGGTAACATTACCGGTATATTCCGGCAAATCAAAACTAACCCTGACATGGCTCTGAGCGCCAAGATGATAAATTTCATCAGGCTGGATTTTTTCAAGCAAGCGGTTAATGTTGGAACTGTCTGATATATCGCCATAGTGAAGATGCATTTTTACGCCGTTTATATGCGGATCTCTGTATAAATGGTCAATGCGCGCGGTGTTAAAAGTGCTTGAACGTCTGATAATTCCATGAATCTCATATCCTTTTTTCAGTAATAATTCAGCCAAATAAGATCCGTCTTGTCCGGTAATTCCAGTAATTAAAGCTTTTTTCCGTTCGTAGCGGATTTGCCATTGACGGATACGTTATTGATTTTATGCATAATTTTTTTACCATTTATTAATTTTGGTAACAATTTTTTTCTTTAATCCCAAGTAGGAACTTATCGCTTTTTTTTCCGTGTCAGGGGACACTAAGCGCAATATTTCTTTTCCAAGAATTCTGTATTGCCCGCCTACTTTGTTAGCCTTTAACAATCCTTTTTTTAGCAAGCGCTTAATAGTGCTATTGCTTATTTTTAATAGTTTTTGAGTTTCCGCGGTAGTATATACCGCGTTTGCCTGTATTTCTTGTTTCATATTTTTATTATACACTAAAGTGTCAAAAGGTGTCAACAGGGGTTAATTTGGTTATTTATACATATTGTTTTCTAAATATAATATATCATTAGTTATGCATGTTTTATTTTTTTTATTATATTTGCTATAATATAAATAATATTATTATATAAAAATTTGCGTATGAAAAAAATACTATCATCTTTAAAAAACAAAAAAGAAATAATTATTATTTGCATTGTTTTAATCCTTTTTGGCTTTATTTATCGTTTATTGGATTATCCGCCTAATTTTACGCCAATCGCAGCCATCAGCTTGTTCGCCGGTTATTATTTTAGAAGCAAGCTTGTATTTCTATTGCCGATATTAATTTTATTATTAAGCGATATTTTTATTGGCTTCTATGATATAAAAATAATGCTAGCGGTATATTTGAGTTTTGCGATAATTCCTTTTTTAGGGCTTTTTATAAAAGGAAAAAATATGGCAGGCAAAACAATTTTTGCCTCGCTATCAGGCTCAATTCTATTTTTTATAATTACAAATTTTGCGGTTTGGCTTTTTGGCAGTTGGTACAGCCATGATTTTGCCGGCTTGATTAGTTGCTACACAATGGCAGTGCCTTTTTTTAGAAATACAATGTTTGGAGATTTGTTTTTTAATGGAGCTATATTTGGGAGTTACGCTTTTTATTCTTTATATGTGGCAAAAATGGCTAATGCAAAAAATTTTCAACGTAATTAATTAAAGAGATATTATGAAAAAAAAATTAAAGCTAAAATTAGAAAATAGTTTATTTATTTTCTTAATTTTACTGCTAATCCCTGTAGCATTTTTATTTGTCGGATGCAATAAGCCGTTAGTTAATCATGAGGCGCGTATTAGCGAAGACGAAGTGATAACAACAGAAACAGAAGCAAATAATATTTTTGTTGTGTTGAAAATAGATAATGGACAACATGAGAAAGAGATTAGCTATGCGGCGCAAAGCAGAGAAACCGCGTTTGATCTCATGAAAGAATTAAAAGATAAAGAAGAAATTGATTTTACCTATCAAGAGAGCAATGTCGGGGTATTTATAAATAGTATAAATAATATTGAAAATGACGTTAAAAATAGTACTTATTGGATGTTTTACGTAAATGACGAATTGGCTAGCGTTGGGGTTGGAGGTTATGTTTTATTAGATGGAGATATATTAGAGTTAAAATATATTAACACGTCAGAGATTGATTTTTAAACATTCATGATATAAAAAATACTTAATTTTCAAATTAAGTGTTTTTTATTTGGCATAATTAGCGCTTACATTTTTCTATTTTTACTAAAAATAAATTTAACAGCAATCAAACTCCCGCTAATAACCCCCGCTACCCAAGCCAAGGTTCTGTAGAGAAAGAAAGGAATAAAAACAGGATATAAATATAGAGGAGGCTTTATTTCTAGAATATTTTTTATATAGATTAATAGCAATACGCCCAGCAAAATTATTGCTGGATAAAAGAATATATTATAAAAATAAGATAAAAATAAAGACAGGAGACAGAGAAAAAATAATGGTATTTGAGCGGTCATGGAGAGGGTGGTGATGGGGTCGGAGATTGCTTTTGTTTTATGTTTTTTAAGAAGCTGAACTCCCCATTTAGCTTGATTTTTTTGCTGTTTAAAAAAATCTGATAAAGTCGGTCTATGGTAATGAAAAACTTTTGCTTTTGGAGTGTAATACATTTTTCCAACTCGTGTAAGACGGTAGCCAAAATCAGTTTCAAAAGCTTGATAAGTATAGTTTTCGTTAAATAAAATTTTTTTAGCTACCTCAGTTTTTAAGCACAAGTTCATTGTCGGAGCTCTTGATATGTAATTGCCAAAATGATTAAATCTGTTTTCCAGTTCAAGACCTATTATTTTTTGAAAGTTTGTTGAATCTTTTGGAGTCCCGCAATAGCCGGCTGTTGCAAGTATATTGTTGTTTATTGAGAACGGTTTTATTAATTCATCAAGCCAATTTTTTTCAACTACGCAATCCGCGTCAGTGCATGCAAAATATTCAGTAGATGTTTTTTGTAGCGCATAGTTAAAGATTTTGCTTAACCCCCCGTCTTTTCTTTCCAAATATATTTTATTTCCATATTTTTTTAATATTTCATACGATCCGTCGTCTGACATATTATCTAAAATAAAAACTTTTTTATTCTTATATTTTAGATTTAATATAGAATTAATGCATTTTTCTACAGTCTCCTTTTTATTGTATACCGCTACAAAGATTGTTATCTGATTATTCATAAAATTTTTTTGATTTTTTAGGATTTCCAAATGCGTTTATTAAGAATACCTTTTTGAATGTGATCATTGTCTGTATTGTTTTTATGCTTACAAATAAAGATCATACCTTCTTTCATTTTTTGTGGTAATAAATTATTTAGTAATGTCCTTGTTTTGGCGAATGGTAATTTATAATATTTTTCACTTGTAGTTTTTAAAAGGTTTGTTTGTCCGTAATCATATCCACTGAAATGAATTATTTTAAAACCATAAAATAATAATGTTTCTCTTAAAGCTTTTTGAGTAAAAACTGATTTATGATCAGCAATTTTTCCGAATTCGCCAACTTTATCTTTTAAAAAAGGATTTCCTGCCAAAAGACGTAAGGATGGAAAATAATTTCCAAGTGACCAGCCAAACATGAGAAATATTCTATTGTATATGCATGCTAAATTTGGGGTAGTAATTACTAAATATCCATTTGATTTCAGAGATAATGTGCAAGAAGCCAATAGTCCATCGGGATTATATAGATGTTCTAAAATTTCTCCAGCAAAGATTAAATCATATTTTTTTGAAGATTGAAAATTTTCTGCGTCAGCAAATAAAATATTTTTATAATTAGCAATTTCTTTTTTACTGTTGTTTAATATTGTTATTTCAGAGTTTGGGAATTTAATATTAAACCATTTTGCTGTACCAAGATTTCCACCTACATCAAGAATTGTTTTTGGAATTATTTGGAAATTTTTAATAAACTCAATAAATCTTTGTTTTCCCGATATTGAACAGTAACAATTTTTTTCACATTCGTGTAAAAGGGCTAATTCATCTTTAATTTTCATATATTTTATAGTTAATTATGATATTGCTACTATATAAACCCCAGCCATAATTATTATTGTTCCAATGATTTTGGTAGATGAGATTGCTTCATTTAAAAAAATCCATGAAAATAATAAAATGATAATATACAACAAAGATGTAAAGGGTAGGAGTTTGCTTAATTCAAAGTTAGATAGTAAATATAAGTACAAACAAAATCCAATTATGTAAAGAAGAATAGTTATTATAATATAATAATTTTTTAAAAGGGCTATAAATATTTGTAAGATATTATCAAATGATTTTAAGTCAATGTTAGTAAAATTTATTTTTTTAATGCCTAGTTTTAAAAGCAATTGTCCAATTGCGCCTAGCATAATGGCGATAAGTAAGACGATATATTTAATCATGTTTTTTAAATTAGTATTATTTAATTCTAATGGTGGTTTGGTTGTTGCATTTTATCGGTGAGATTATTAATTTTTGGATAAAAACGAAATATGCCCATTACAATGTTATTTAACCGTGCAACATGTTTATTTAAAACCCTTATCGTAACTTATGGGTAAATTATTTTTTCCAAAAGTTCTGCTCATATGTTTTTTGATAAAATCATGATCTTCACTTGCTAGACATTTTTTATGGTAGTGATTGAAATAAGGATTGGAAAATACTCTTTTTCTTATATTTTTTAATGATTCTTCAAATATATTGCCAAATGAAATATGTATAAAAGGACAAACAAAAACATCACCATAAGGAGTAATGTATAAAGATTCATTACCGCCTCCACATCCCCATTTAGTATAATTTGCGTCCATATCTCGTCTAAGAAAAGGATATTTTTCTCTTAAATTTTCTAAGTATATCAGATCATCTTTGGTGAGCATATATTCTTGACATGCGTTCCATGAACCGGAGGGTGCAGCTAGAATAGCGTTAAGAAGAATTTTATTGTCATTTGTAAAATCAATTAATTTTTGTATTCCCTCGGAGCGTATATTGTTGTGAGAAAAAGTAGTATTTATCATAATATTCAATTTGTGTTTTTTGGCAATTTTTATTACTCCCATAGCCTTTTTAAATGTACCTTTAGTTTTACGAAATTCATCATGTTCTTCAGCAATAAAACTATCTAAACTTATAGTAATGTGATCAATCCCCATTTTGGTTAATTGAATAATTGTTTTTTCATCTAGAGTGGTAGCATTTGTTGTAATAGCCATTAAATTTTTTTTTGGTTGGCAGGCTTTTATTATTTTTTTTAAGAAATCTGGAAATAGAAAAACTTCGCCTCCTTGAATATCAAAATCGAGTGCTCCTAATTTCATAGCCTCTTTCACAACTCTTTCATAATCTTTTACTTGCATTTTTCTTGTTTCTTTTGGTTTGCTTAATACTGTAGCAAAACAATGATCACATTTTAAATTACAGCGATAATCTATTGCAAAGTCTACAAGTTTCAGTGGTTGACGTTTAAATATTATTATTGAGATATAATTTTTTATTAAGCGCATTAAAAATATGGGCTTTTTGATTTTGAAAGCATGTTTAAATCTTAAATACAAATCGCTTATAATTCTTTTTATGTTCATATTTTTTATTATTTTTTATGTTTTAACTTATAAAATACAGATCCTCCGATAAGAGGAGATAACTCAATTTTTTTTTCCAACTCTACAAAAGAATTATTAGGTTTTTTTATATAAGATGGTATTAAACAAATATATTCTTTGTTGATAATTTGAAAAAAATTTTTTGTTATTTTTTTAAATTTATATTGCGAAAAATTTTTTTCATCGTTGGCAATACATTGAAATATACAAATATATAAATTGTAGATATTTGGTTCGATAGCAAGCCACCATCCACCAGGCAACAATGATTTATTAATATTTTCTATTACTATACTTATATCATTGACATGATGCAACATTTCAACCGTGATGATTATATTAAATTTTTCTTTTGTTTCTGTTTTGTTAATGTCTATGTAATTAAAAAATAAATTTTTGGCTTGATAATTATTTTTTGCGTAATTAACAAAATTTATATTTTTTTCATAAGAAAATATTTGAATATCCGGGTATTTTTTAGATAAAAGATGGCTTATTTTTCCAGTGCCACATCCAATTTCTCCTATTTTTGTTATTGTTTCCGTTTGTTTTATTTCTTCTATGGATTTATATATTTGATTAAATTTTCTATTTTGAATATGTCCAGAGCGGTAATAATCGTATTTGTTAGCATTTTTATCGTTGTATTCGCGCATATTTTTTAAACATTAAAAATTTAACATACTTCACCCCGCTTTTAATTATTCTTTTAATCTCTTCTTTATTATTATTTCCCGTAAGCACGCTCCAGAAATAACATGGAGAGAAATAATATTTTAACATAAATTTATCCCTTAACTTAATCATTTCTCTGGCGCTTAATTTCGGGTAATTAACTAAAAAATTTAATTGTCCTTGATCATTCAGCCATTTTGAAAAATCATTGGTTAACAAATAATTATTATCTTTTGCCCAATTGTAAAATTCTGTTCCTGGAAAAGGCACTGCTTGTTGGAAAAAAACCATGTCCGGTTTTGTTTTTTTAGCCAGTAGAAAAGTTTTTTTAGTTGTTTCTTCGGTCTCCCCGGCAAGACCGATCATAAAACATCCAAAAACTTTCAATCCTGCTTCTTTGGCGTTTTTTGCAAAAGCCAAGCTTTGTTCGATTATAATTCCTTTTTTTGCGTTATTTAAGATTTCTTGATCCCCGGATTCATAGCCAACTACCAGAAGTCTGCATCCTGCTGATTTCATTTTTTGCATAGTATCCAAATCAATATCAGCTCTAACATTTACAGACCATTTAATTTTTAAATCTTTTGCCATGATGAGCTCACAAATTTTTTTTACTCTATTTTTATCTATGCTGAAAGTGTCGTCTTCAATAAATATTTCTTTTATTTGAGGAATTTCTTTTGCGATATATTCAAGTTCGTTAACAAAATTTTCAGGACTGCGGGTACGGTATTGGCGGCCTTCCATTGTTTGGGGGAATGAGCAGAAGTTGCAACGGCAAGGACAGCCGCGGCTGCTTAATATTTGGATCATCGGATGCTGCGCCAAAGAGTAGCAGTAATCGTTGATGTTTAGAAATTTTTTATAGACGCGTGATACAAAAGGAAGTTCATCAAGATTGCGCAGGGGTTCACGATGTTTGTTAATGACAATGTTTTCATTATTTCTCCAAGCTAGTCCATCTACCTTTTGTAAATCATTAATATTTTTCATTATTTCCGGAGCTAAAAAATCATATTCGCCAATACCGATAAAATCAATGTGAGAATTATTTTTTAATAGTTGTTTGGCAAACACGGTGGCATGGGTTCCTGTTAATAATATTTTTTTGTTATAGCCTAATTTTCTGCCAAGCTTGAAAAATTCCAAATCATCATTGACTGTTGGTGTTGTGATTTCCGCCACGATTAAATCGGGCTTCCAAGCCAGTATTGTTTTCCATGTTGTTTTAGAATCAAATTTTTTGGCTATTGCGTCAATTAAATTAATTTCCAGTCCGGCCTGTTCAGCCGCGCCGGCGGCATAAGCCAGCCAAAATGGATAATAAAGCGTGCCGCTTTTTGTTTTTTCCGGCCATCGGCTGGTTCGGCTTATTTTGTATTTATATGGTAAATTTAAAAATAGTACTTTCATGAAAATTCTTGTTATTTAATATCTTTTAAAGCTTCTTTTCTTGTATTATCTTCCAGTTTTTTGTTTATTTTATTAACTATGAAATAATTATTTACAGTTAAAAGCATCAAAAACATAAGGCCTGCAATTGTAAAAAAATCCATAGCTCTGACAATTCCCAGTTCTGATATTAATGTTCCCAGTAAATTCGGAAATATTACCGCAAGCGCAAAGCCGATCCAAATAATTTGCCAAATAATAAATTGCGAACGCCCGAATTCTTTTCTTTTGTAATGCAAAAATATAAAATAGGCCATAAACAGGCCGAATAATATGCCAATGATTTGTACGCCTAGAATCATAGAAATCGCCATTTTAGTAAATTAAAAAATATAATTACGCCGTCAATCGGGGTTGTGCCTTTATGGTTGTTTTTGTAAATAGTCTGTATTGGAGCAGTTCCGTATTTTAAATTATGTTTACCCGCTCTGATAATCATTTCTGTTTCAACGGAATAATCCGTTGACACCCAATAGATTTTTTTGTAAGCGTCAGTCGTAAAAACCCTAAAGCCTGATTGCGTGTCTTCCAGCTTTATTTTTGAAACCAAATTTATTATAAATGACAAAAATTTGTTTCCAACTCTCATTAACAAAGGCATTTCTTTGCTAAAAGCTCTTAAACCGAAAACAATATCCAGTTTTTCTTTTTCTAGTTTATATATTAATTTTGGTATACCTTCTCCTTTGTGCTGTCCGTCGCCGTCAATCATAACAAGTGTTTTTGCCCCCATTTTAATAGCGGCCTCACAACCGGTTTTCATAGCCGCGCCTTTCCCCAAATTTATTTTATGTTTTAAAATTGTTATTTGATTGTCAAAATTTTGTTTTAAAAGCGCGTATGTGTTGTCCACAGAGCCGTCGTCAATTACAATAATATTGGAAATATATTTTTTAATATTATTAATCGTGGAAATAATATTATTTTTTTCATTATATGCGGGAATTATCGCAAAAATATCTTTTTTTTGTCTAAATTTAGTATAGCTCATTTTTGTGATTTTAAAAAGGTGTTTTTATATTCAAAAAAAGAAAAAGCGGCTAAAATAATTACAAGCTGAATTATAGGCAGAGTATAACGGGGCAGAGGGAATAACGCGGAATGAACTGCCCAGAAATAAAAAATAATAAGCCAGATTATTAAAATATATTTATTTTTATTTAAATAGTATAAAGACAGAAAAGCCATGCCAAGTATTGTGTAAAATATTATTCTGTAAATAAAGATAAGGTATTTCGCGATCGGATGTTTTTCAATCAATTCAGCGGCTTGGGTTCCGGCGGCGCCTGATTTCCAAAAACGATATGTATTTTTAAGCTTGGTTTTAATTGTTTGGCTTAGTTTTGGAGCTTCGTCTTTAGTATAGGAGATTTTTGGGACAACATTGTCTGTATGGCGAATTACTAAATTAAAAATAAGATTCGCGCTGCTAGTTACAAACGGGTTAAAGTGTCCTGTTTTTTTATAGCTGAATCCTCCCCAAGAAAGCAGAATAACAATAAGTATGGCAAACGGAGTAATATAAAATTTAAGATTTTTTTTATTGACTATATTGTTGTTTTTATTTTTTGTTTTAAGTAAATAAAATAAAAAGCCAAACCCTAAAAGCCAAAAAGGCAGTAAAAGAAAAACAGGTCTTGTAAGAGTGATAATGGAAATTATTACGCCTAAAAGTATGCTTTTTTTGTAATTCGGCTTATTTATGTAATTAAACAAAAAATAAATAAAAATAGCCAGTAAAAATGAATAAAAGATTTCCGTATATAAAAGCGATGAATGCAGTATATAATATGGCCAAAAAATTATTATTAGTCCCGGAATTATAGCTTGCCAATGTTTGAATTTAAGATATTTTTTGCAGATTAAATAAGCGATTGAAGATATTACGGCTAGCAATAAAAATTGGATATAATACACAATATCATGATTTTGTCCGAATATTTTATATATGAAAGCCAAAAAAAATGGATATCCCGGAGAAATCAAAAAATTTTGTTTTTCAAATTTTGTATATTCGTATTTTTCCGATAAATTTAAGGCTATTGTGTCGTAATAAAGAGAATCATTAGCTATCGGACGCGACAAAACCGGAATAAAAATAACGGCTATTATTATTGAAATTAAAATAAAAAAAATAACAATATAAATATTTGGATTTTTTAAAAATTTGTTCATATTATAATTATTATAATAGTATATTATTTTTTTTGCAATTAAATAAACAGCAGTTAGACTTGGATTTTGCAAAAAATTAAAAGTATGTTAAGATAAAATTATAATAATTAAGGAGGGGTAATGATTGTCTTTTTAGGCAATTATTATTTTTTTAAAAATTTATGCTAAAAGCATCTAAGTTTTTGTTAATACCTGTTTTGGGTATTTTTTTATTTCTTTTCGGGTTTTCAGAAAAAATTGTTTTAGCCGATGAAATGTTTGGGAATAGCAGCGGTGGAGGTTGGACAAAAAAACAAGAAATTCAAATTAATCCGGACAATGTGGCCGGTGATTTAATTGATTTCCCTTTGTTGATAACAGAAGATAATATTGATTTGGAAATTTTTTCACAGGCGTTATGGGACGGATGTGATATTCGTTTTACTGTTGACGGCGATGAAAATAATTTGGAAGAAATTTCGTTTGAAATTGTTAATTTTAATGGTACTGGTAATAAAGCTGAAATTTGGGTTAAGGTACCGTTTATAAATTCATCAGCCATAACTTCAGTTTGGATTTGGTGGGGAAATGAATTGGCAAGTTGTTATGAGTTTGACAATTTATTTGGACGGAATAATGTTTGGAATGATTATGATGATGTGTTTCATTTGAATGAGAGCTTGGGAACCACCGTTGCAGTAAATTCTGTTGGTGAGTATGATGGAGAGTACTTGGGGAATGTTCCAAATATAAGCAGGGGTGGAAAAATTGGGAATTCACAGTATTTTGATGGTAGCGGTGATGAAGTTGTTACATTTCATATGGTAAATTTATATAATAAAGATTTTACTATTGGCGCATGGGTTTATTCTGATGTAATGGGTGATAATTCCATAATATCTAGATGGGGAGGTCGTGATTACTTGTGCTGGACATTAAGAACGGATTGGAGTCGTAGTACGGCAACAGAGAATGCATGGACTTTTGGTTATTCTGTTAATGGAGATGGAGATACAGAAGTGTTTAAACATGGATTAGAACATATTTCTAATGAATGGATTTATGTAACAGCAGTAAAAAGAAATAGCCATCTTTATATTGGTGCAAATGGAATTGAAGTAGATACAGGTAATTTTTTTCCTAGTATATATGAAGGGGTAATAAAAGGAATTATTATCGGAGGAACTACTAAATATTCTGATATGTATTTCAACGGCATGATTGATGAAGCAAGGGTGAGTTCTAAGGTGGGCAGAAGCGCGGAGTGGATTCAAACCGAATATAACAATCAAAATTCCCCGCAAGATTTTGCGATTGGGCAGGAGGTTCAAGGTGCTGAAGAAGAGCCGCAAAACCAAAAATTTTCCTTTATACACATGACAGATCCCCACATCGGCAGCAGTTGGATTCCGGGGCATAGGTGGTATGAAGAATTGTCTTATCCTCGTTTTACTGACAGCTTGTATGAGATTAGCCGCTTGGCAAAAAAGCCTGATTTTATTTTGATGGGCGGGGATTTGGTTGAGCATGCGGAATCAAGATGGCTTAAAGATTATCAGTCAATGATAGATAGTTTTACAGCACAAACAAGTATTCCGGTTTACGCGGTGCCGGGAAATCATGATCGTTATATGTGGGTTACCGGCAACGCTCTTTGCGGATTATCAGATGGTTTTAATTGCGAAGATGGATTGGCAGAGTATAAAAAGCAAATTAATATTCCCGGACAGGGGCTTGATGAAAGCAATTATTTAAATCAAGGCAATCCGTTTGATTATCAGTTTACGCACAAAGGCATACAGTTTATCGGTCTTGATTCCGGGGCGGATTATATGCCGGATTATGAAATTAAAGATTTAGCTACAGCTATATCCGGCGATAAAGGCATAGAAGGAGATGGGTTAACAAATGAACAGGTATTGTCTTTGGGGCAATTTGATTTTGATGTTCCAAAAATTGTTTTTATGCACCATCCCGTGTTTACCGGCGCTTATGACACTTGTTCTGATCCTGCTTGTTCGCAAAACGCATTAGAAGATGCGTCTTTTGCAAATAATCATGAGGAATTTGTTACTTGGGGAGAGAATTCCAATTTACAATTGGTTTTGGCCGGGCATACGCATAGAGACGAAATTTATGATATTAATAATAAGAAATATCCGAATATTAGTAGCGCTTCCGGAATTTATCCTTTATTTATTCAAACCCAAAGCGCAACACATGACGGTTCTATCGGTCATGGCTATCGCTTAGTGGACGTTGAAAACGGCGCGGTTAATCCGCAAGATGTTTCGGAAACAGAAGAATATATTAAATTAATTAGCCAGTTAGATATTGAAAGCAACCATGAATTTCGCGTGTATAATCCCGACAATGATTTAGAATATATTGAGCCGGATGACACAGGGAGTACAGAAGATTTATTTATACCTTTTTTTACAGCTTCTGATTCAAAAAGAATATTGTTATATGGAATGGAAAAAAATTACGCGAATATGCAGGTTTGGCAAAAAGATTCAAGCGATAATGATTTTGATTTGAACACAAGAATAGAAGGGGTGATTTTGGATGATGTTAATTACGAAAATGATTTTGGGTATCGCATTGGAAGTATTTTTAAAAAGAGCTTTGTTCATTTTCATTTGGAAAATAAGTTTGCGGCGATAAACGCAAAAAATATATCGTTTGAAGATAGCAGTCCTTATCAATTTAAAGTGGATTGGGATGAATTAATTGAAACCAAAAATATTAATCATGCTATGATTAGCAATGATTTTAATCAAAATTCAGGAGTTGCCCTAGCGCTGGAAGAGATGAAATTTTCCTTGATTGCCAAATTGTTTAGTCCCGCGGAATTAGCCGTAATTGAGAAGAAAACCGGCAGCAGCACAGGAATTGTTAATCACGAATCAATTGAAGAAATTGATTATTCTTTGAGCGACGAAGCGCGCGAGCGCGTATTGATTTATGCTGACGAGAATTTAGCGGATAAAGATTTTATTTATAGCGTACAAGGATTGGAAGATATTTACGGAGCAGGCGATAATGATTTTAGCTTAAAAATTGTTTATAAAATCTACGATGAAACCGGCAGTGAAATTACAGAAGAAGTAAACATAATTGATATGCCGATTAGCTCCTCAATCACTTATCAATTTTATGTTGATTGGGATAATTTATCAAATACGCAAGGCGTGATTATGGAAGTTGACGAGGATGGGGACGGGATTTTTGAAATTAGAATTGAATTGGGGCAAGAAATTAATTCAGCAAATCCTTATTATTTACGAGAAAAAATGATTTTAAATTTAGAATCTGTTAAGATAGGCGAAACGCAAGTAGATGAAAAAATTAATTTTATAATTAGCTTAATTAATAAAAGTTTAAATTCAGATTGGTGGGAAAATGATTATTATTTAAATGAAGAATTAGGTGATAATGTATTTAAAATTGATTTAATAACAGCGCAAAAATTAAGATTATTTTTAGGATTGGATTTAATATCTAAGAAAAAATATATGCCAAAATTTATTGAAGATAAATTCAGATTACCGAATGATGTAAAGATGGCTTTTGAAAATGCCTTGAATGATTTATTGCGTTCGGATATGATTTTAGCGAGAGTCGCTGTAAATGATTTTACGCAAAATGTAGATTCAAAAAAAGATGAGAAAATATTAAAAACAGCGGAAAATAAATTGGAAAAAGCTGAGAAATTATTATATAATAAAAAAATACAGATTGTGCAATTTTGTCGGCAAGCGTGGCGGATGGTTAATTAATTTCACCGCCCCATCTGTCGAAAAACAGTGGCAATAGTTTTTAAAAAAATCGCAAAGTCAAGATAAAGTGAACGGTTTTTTATATAATAGAGGTCATATTGTATTTTTTTTAAAGTGTCTTCCAATGTCGGGGAATGGTATTCATTGACTTGCGCCCAGCCGGAAAGCCCAGGTTTGACCAAAAGCCTTTCTTGATAAAAAGGAATTTTTTCTTTTAAGCCTTGGATTAATTCCGGACGTTCCGGACGCGGTCCTATAAAACTCATTTCGCCTTTTAGAATATTTATCAGTTGTGGAAGTTCATCAATTCTGGTGCGGCGCGTAAATTTGCCGAATTTTGTAACGCGCGGATCGTTTTTTTCGGTAATCCGTCCGTCATTGTTTTCTTCGCGCATGGAACGAAATTTAATTAAATTAAAAGTTTTATTATTTCTTCCCAATCTTTCGCTAAGAAAGAAAACATTGCCTTTGTTTTCAATTTTAATTATTAGCGCGACAATAATCCAAAAAGGCAGGCTGATAATTAAAAGAATTAAAGCTAATATAATATCATAAAATCTTTTTAAAATATTAAACCATTTTTTTCTGCCAATGCTAAGATTTTCCAAGAACCACATTTGATTTATAGCTTCAATCGGAATTTTTCCGGTAATTGTTTCATAAAAATTCGGCAAGCTGATGATATTTATATTAAGCGGCAGGCAGGCGAATAAAGAGTTTCTCAGTTCGCCTGATTGATGCGGATCGCTTGCCAATATAATAGTTGATATTTTTTGCTGAGCAATAATTTTGTTCAGCTCTTTTGTGTTGTTGGTAGTTATGATTCCATTAATTTTGTCAATTAAATTATCACCCACGATTAAAGCGACACTAAGCCCGAGATGCGGTCTTTTGTTAAGATAATGTATAAGTTCTTTTACTTGGTTGTTGCATCCGATAAACGCGATTTTTTCTTTAGTCAAGCGTGAAACTAAAAGCCAATTAAAGATTCTGCGCCATAGAAAAAATAAAACAAGAAAAACAAAAAAATGAATTATCAAATTTGTTTTCGGAGCGATTGTTATTGCCGGATTAATATAAAAATATACCGCGCTTAAAAGTCCGGCAATGCTGATTGAACGAACGGTGATTTGAAAAAATTTGGCGTTGTTAACCGCCAAGTGTAAATTGTATAAATCGGAAATATAGAAAATAAGCAGCCAAAAAAGAAAAACCGTTGTAAACGGCAATAAATGATTTTCCCAGTTAGGCGCGTCAATTGATCCCAGAGCGCGAATATGTAATGTCAAATATAGCGCGATATAAAGAACCGCGATATCGCCGAGCAGAAGAATGATTTTTTTTAATTTGTTGTTCATATTCTAAATTTAGCAGGTTTTTAGGGAAAATTCAAGATATTTTTTGATTTTTTGATTATTTTAATATTTTTTGCTAAGATATAATTAACGATTTATAAATTTAACCTTAAATTTTTTGTTTGAACTATGATTAAAACCATTCACACAAAAATGATTTTAGCGCTATGCGGCAAGTCTAATATAATTTTTAAACTATGCTTAAAAAAATAAATGTCAAAGGTACAAAAATAACACTGTTCTCTCAAAAAGAAAATGATTTTATTTCTTTAACTGATATGGTAAAAAATTTGGAGAATGGTTTGGCTTTAATAGAAAAATGGTTAAGAAATAAAAATACAATAGAATTTATCGGTATTTGGGAGCAAATAAATAATCCAAATTTTAACTCCCCCGAATTCGGGGTAATTAAAAATCAAGCAGGCTTAAATAGATTTACTTTATCTGTAAAACAATGGGGACAAAAAACAAATGCCATAGGCATTATCGCGAAAACAGGCAGATATGGCGGAACTTACGCGCATAAAGATATAGCTTTTGAATTTGCGTCTTGGATTTCACCGGAATTTAAACTGTTTTTAATTAAAGAATTCCAAAGGTTAAAAGAAGAAGAAAACGAAAAAAAATCACTTGGCTGGGATTTAAAAAGAAGTTTGGTAAAAATAAATTATAGAATACATACAGATGCTATTAAGGAAAATTTAATACCAATGAAGCTTCTCAGGCAGAGAGAAGAATATATTTATGCCAATGAGGCTGACGTGCTGAATATCGCCCTTTTTGGAATAACAGCTAAAGAATGGAAAAATAAAAATTCTGATAAGCAAGGCAATATTCGTGATTACGCAAATGTGGCGCAGTTGGTTTGTTTGGCTAACCTTGAAAATTTAAATGCATTGTTCATTGAGCAAAAAATAGAACAGCCGGAAAGATTAATGCAGTTAAACAAAATTGCAATTTCTCAAATGGAAATTTTACTTGGCGACTCAACTGTTAAAAAATTAGAAATTAAATAAAACCATCACATCTCACAGCTCACCGCCAAGGCATGAATGCCAAGGCTACATTTTTTCAATCCCGCTAAAAGCGGGATGTTTTTTTATTGATGTTTTTATATATAGCCCGCTTCAGCGGGCTTAAAAAATTATCAAATTAG
>JAGLLI010000096.1 GCA_023140595.1 Candidatus Parcubacteria bacterium | reverse complement strand
ATTTTTTCTCTTAATAATTATTTTTTGATTCATTATTAGATTGGATTAAAAAAAATATTTAAAAAAATATGCAAGAAGAAAAATACATTAGGTTAAATATTGTTATCAAACCTCCGATAAAAGTCATTGAGGAAATAATAAAATTAAGCAAATCAATAGCTGATGAATATAGTCATGAGTTTATTTTAGACGGTAAAAATTTTTATCCGCATATTACTGTGTATTCTCCGCTCTATCCAAAAAAAAATTTAAAAAAAGTGATTAATAAAGTTGGCGATTTTGCTAATAATTTTAGAACAATAGACTTGGAAACAAAAAAAATCAAAGAAGGACAAGCTTACATTGGCGTTGAATTTGAATATACGAATGATATTAAAAAATTTCATGAGTTAGTTGTTGAAAAATTAAATCCACTAAGAGAAGGGAGTTATAAGCCTATATATGATGCTGCGGATTACAGAATGAAAATCTCAGAAGAGAAAAAAGAAAATATCGCTAAATATGGTTATCCAAATGCTATGACATTATATCGTCCGCACATGACTATTATTCGTTTAAAAAATGAAGCCGAAGCTAAAAAAGTAGCAAGTGAAATAGATTGGAAAATAAAAAGTTTCAAAGCAGACGCAATTGCTGTTTACAAAATGGGTGATCATGGTACTTGTATAGAATTAGTAAAAGAATTTTAGTTGGCTTGCATCCGAACGCGAAATGGCATGAAAAAATGTTTGTTAGAGTTAGGGATTTTTTAATAGAGAATAAAATTATTTAGGAATTAACAAAAACCCATGAAAATAAAATTATCAGACAAAAAATTAAAAGACATTAAGGGGGATTGTGAGATTATTTTTGTTGTGAGCAAGAATTTAGAACATAAACTTGTTTGTGATGAAAAAGTTTTAAACGAAATGAATTTTAAGGTAGAGGCGGACGAGGTTTTGCTTTTGCCAGAAAAGAAAAGAATGTATGTCGGTATTGATGATTTAGAGCCTGAAAGTTTGCGTTGCGCGGCAGCGTTAGCAATGCGAACTATTGCAAAAAGTAAAATAACAGTATTAAAAATCGCTTTGTATTTTACTAATGATGCTGAAAAAGGAATTAAGGCAATGAGCGAGGGATTTTTGCTTGGCGCTTATAATTATCAAAAATATAAATCAAAGCCTGCAAAAAATAATATTAAGCAAATAATAATTTCCAGTGAAAATTATTATAATAAAAAAATTGAAATTAAAAATTTAGCAAAAAAAATTAAAGAAGCGGAGATTATTTCCAGAAGCGTAAATTTTGTCCGTGATATCGTGAATGAGCCGCCGTCTGATTTAACTCCCTTAAAATTTTCTGAAATCGCGAAGAAAGAGGCGAAAGAAAACAATTTAACAATTAAAATTTTAGGCAAAAAGGAATTGGAAAAATTGGGGATGGGAGCTTTTTTGGCTGTTAATCGGGCGAGTATTTATCCACCACAGCTTATACATTTAAAATATAAACCTAAAAATGCGAAAAAGAAAATTGTTTTAGTCGGCAAGGGCTTGACTTATGATACAGGCGGGTTAAGTTTAAAACTGGGCGACGGCATGCTGACAATGAAAATGGATATGGGCGGGGCAGGCGCGATTTTGGGTGTAATTATGGCAATAAGCCAATTAAAATTGCCTGTTGAAGTTCAGGCGATTATCGGTGCCACTGAAAACGCGATTGGCAAGGATGCGTATAAGCCTGATGATGTTTTAAAAGCTATGAATGGAAAGACGATTGAAGTTAAAAATACAGATGCCGAAGGCCGGCTGGTTTTGGCTGATTGTTTGTGTTACGCGCAAAAAGAAAAATTTGATTATATTGTTGATATAGCTACATTAACAGGAGCGTCTATGGTTGCTTTGGGAGAATACACAAGCGCGGTTATGGGATTTAATCAAGATTTGAGTTATGAAATATTAAAATCAGCGAAAAAGTCAGGGGAGCTTGCGGGAATTTTGCCATTTAATAAATATTTGCCTAAATTATTAAAAAGCGACATTGCGGATATTAGCAATATTTCGGCTTCTCGTTATGGCGGAGCAATTACGGCAGGGCTGTTTTTAGGCGAATTTATTGAAAATAAAAACAAGCAAAAATGGGCGCATATTGATATTGCCGGTCCGGCTTTTAAAGACAAATCTTGGGGAGTAAATCCTGTTGGCGCGTCAGGAGCAGGGGTGCGTTTGTTGGTTGAATGGGTTAGGGGTGTTTTGTAAATTGAATAAAAAAATTGTAGGGAACAAAAATTTTTGTTTCCTACATTTTTTTATTTGATTTTTTTAAGAATAAGTAATATAATAAATATTGTTATTATTAAATAATTACTAATATTTATGAGTTTTTTAGATAAAATATTTGGTGATCCAAATGAAAAAGTAATAAAAATTTTAAATCCGATTGTTGATGAGATTAATTCCTTGGAAGAAAGATTTAAAAAAAAGAGCGATGAGGAATTAAAAGCTATGACTTTTGATTTTAAAGATAGGATAAAAAAAAGTGAGAATGCAGATAAAGTGTTGGACGAATTATTGCCTGAGGCTTTCGCTGTTGTCAGAGAAATAAGCAGGCGCGTTTTGGGAATGCGTCATTTTGACGCGCAATTAATCGGCGGCATAATTTTACACCAAGGTAAAATTGCGGAAATGAAAACCGGCGAGGGCAAGACTTTGACTGCGACACTATCGCTTTATTTAAACGCCTTGACAGGCAAAGGAGCGCAACTGATTACCGTAAATGATTATTTATCGCAAATTGGCGCCGGTTGGATGGCAAAAGTATATTACGCTCTTGGGCTTAGCATCGGCGTAATTATTCATGATGCCGCGCTTGTGTATGATCCTGAATTTACTGATGAAGCGCAATACGATGAAAGGCTTAGGCATTTTCGCAAAACTGAACGCAAAGAAGCTTATGCATGCGATATTGTTTATGGAACAAATAATGAATTCGGTTTTGATTATTTAAGGGATAATATGGCGCAAAATTTAAGCGATCAAGTGCAAAGAGATTTGAATTATGTAATTGTTGACGAGATTGATTCTATTTTGATTGATGAAGCGCGCACGCCTTTGATTATTTCAGCGCCTGCCGAAGAATCAACAGACAGGTATTACAAGTTCGCGCAATTGGTTGGCAGACTTAAAGAAAATGAAGATTATAATGTTGATGAAAAAATGAAAGCGGCGACTTTGACTGAAAATGGAATAACACATATGGAAAAATGGCTCGGAGTGGATAATATTTATACAACCGGCGGTATTCGCGAAGTGCATCATATTGAGCAAGCCTTAAAAGCGTGGACGCTTTTTAAACGTGATCGCGATTATGTGGTGCAGGAAGGCGAGGTGATAATTGTTGATGAATTTACCGGGCGCTTAATGCATGGTCGCAGGTATAGCGAGGGATTGCATCAGGCGATTGAGGCCAAGGAAAATGTAAAAATTCAGCGCGAATCACAAACTTTATCGACCATTACTTTTCAAAATTATTTTCGCATGTATAAAAAGCTGTCCGGTATGACCGGTACGGCCGCTACTGAAGCTGAAGAATTTTCAAAAATTTATAAATTGGATACGGTAATAATCCCAACGCATAAGCCCAATGTTCGCAAGGATGAAAATGATTTGATTTATCGCACTGAAGAAGTAAAATATAAGGCTGTTATTGAAGATGTTAAAAAACGGTCAGAAGCCGGGCAGCCGATTTTAGTGGGAACGATTTCAATTCAAAAAAATGAGTTTTTGGTGTCCATGATGGAGCGCAAGGGTTTAAAGCCAAATGTTTTGAACGCCAAAAACCATGAAAAAGAAGCTCGTTTTATCGCCGAGGCCGGCAAGCCCGGAGCAATTACGCTTGCAACCAATATGGC
>JAGLLI010000095.1 GCA_023140595.1 Candidatus Parcubacteria bacterium | reverse complement strand
TTTTATTTTTATCTCCGGCAATTACTATGCGTTTATGGTCGGAAGAAAAAAAGTCAGGCACGATTGAATTTTTATTAACTTTACCTGTGACAGATTGGCAAGTTGTGTGGGCAAAATTTTTAGGAGCTTTAAGTTTTTTGTTTATTTCCTTACTTTTAACATTTACAATTCCGATAAGCATGGCTAGTTTGGGAAATATTGATTGGGGACCTGTTGTTGGCAGTTATCTTGGCTCTTTATTTTTGGGCGGATCATATTTGGCTTTGGGCTTGTTTATTTCCAGCTTAACCAAGAATCAGATTATCGCTTTTATTTTGGCATTAGTCGGATCTTTTGTAGCATTTATGATTAGCGCGGAGTTTGTTTTAATGGGCGCGCCGAATTTTTTAGCGCCAATTTTAAAATTTTTCGGACTGGGAAGCCATTTTTACAATATTGCCAAAGGAGTGATTGACTCTAAAGATATAATATATTATTGTTCTTTTATATTTATTTTTTTATGGCTGAATGCGAAGGTTATTGAGACTAGGGGGTGGAAGTGAGGAAGGAATTAGGAATTAGGGAAATGATTTATCAAGTTGAAAGTTAAAAAAATAGCCCATCCGTGATTGGACGAGCTATTGTTAAAAGGTTGGATTTATTTCCCCGGCGTATTAACCCATGTAGGTATCATTTTCCTTTTTGCGACCGCGCTCATTGCAGTTCCATTTTTAATGTCAGTTAAGGTTATAGTTATGCAATTCGTATTTACATCATCATGAAATGATATCATTTTTTTAGGTTGAATTACGCTATTTTCCAATATTGTACCATTTGTTTCGTCACCAGAGATTGTTACAAGTCTATTACTCATTTATTCACCTCCTTGATTTAGGTTAAGAAAGAACGGATTATTGTGAAATTATCCTAGCATATTTTAATAAAAAGTCAAGAGTTTATGAAAATAGAGTTTATGAAAATATTAAATTAAATTTAAATAAGTTACGAAGTATATGACTGAAAAATATAAAATTAAAAAATCAGATCTTTCAATTACTGTTTTGTTGTTGATTGGCATATTGATTGTGGTGAATATTTTTTCTTATCAAATTTTTTATCGCTGGGACTTGACTCAGGGAAAAGTTTATTCCATTTCCAAGGCAAGCAAAAACACCGTCGCGAATTTGGATGATATTGTTAATATTAAAGCCTATTTTAGTGAGAGCTTGCCAAGCCAATTTTTAAGCTTAAAGCAGGAAGTTGCTGATATTCTTGAAGAATATCAGGCGTTTTCAAACGGCAATGTCAGGGTTGAATTTATTGATCCATTAGACGATGATTCAATAAAAAGAGAATTAATGATGATTGGAATTCCGCAATTGACTTTTGAGGTTTATGAAAAAGACAAAAGGCAGTTAATAAACGGTTATATGGGAATTGCAATCAGTTTCGGGTCTAACACCGAATCTATTCCGGCTGTTAAAAGAAATACAAGCGATTTGGAATATCAATTAACAACTGCGATTAAAAAAGTTGTCAGTGATGAAATCGCGACAATCGGGTTTTTAACAACTCAAGGAACCGCAAGCCTTGAAAATAATATCAGAACCGCAGGCGAAGAATTGGCGGGATTATACACGGTTGTTCCGGTTTCTCTAGCAGAAGAATCGCCAAGCATTCCCGACAGTGTTGATACTTTAATTATTGTCGGACCAAAAGAAAAATTTATTGACGAACAATTAAAAGCGATTAACGCTTTTGTTGTCAGGGGCGGAGCGCTTTTGGTTTTAATGGATGGCGTAAATATAAAAGAAGGCTTGCAAGCCGCAAATAACGAATCCAATTTAGACGAATTATTGATAAAATACGGCATAACTTTAAATAAAAATTTGGTTGCGGACAAAAGAAGCGGAATGGCATCGTTTTCACAAGGATTTTTTACTTTTTCAAGCAATTACGCTTTTTGGCCGCAAATTACCAATGAGGGTTTCAGTCCCGAGCATAGCGCGGTTTCCAATCTTGAAAATGTAATAATGCCTTGGGCTAGCAGCGTTAGTGTTGATACCGCAAAAATCAGCGAGGAAAGTATTAAAAATTTAGCTTTTACAACAAAAGGCGCTTGGTCAATAAAAGATTCTTATGACATTACTCCGAATTCCGCCAACACGCCAAAAGGCGCGACGCAAGAATACGCTTTGGCTGTTGCTGTTAACGGCATGACTCCGAATGCTTACGCGGATGATTATCCGGAAGAGCAAAAAGATATTAATGGCCGCTTAATTGTTGTTGGGGATAGCGATTTTATCAGTGATAATTTTATCAGAAATACTCCTGATAATTTAACGCTTTTTCAAAATTTAGTTGACGCTTTAAGTTTTGACGAAGATTTAATCGGCATCCGCTCCAAAGGAGTTACCAGCCGCCCAATCAAAGAACTAAGCGACAGCGGTCGCGCAACGATGCGCTATCTAAACGTTTTCGGAATTACAGTTATTGTTATCGCTTTTGGAATGGTAAGATATTATATACGGAGAAGAAGTAGGTTTGTGGATGATTTGTAGCAGTTTGTTTTTTTGATATAAAAAAGAGTCCGCAGATTTTTCAGACGGACTCTAATTTCTAGTGTTGATTAAGTTAATTCTTTAAAAAATTAAATAATCAAACCAGCTGTTCTGTGTTAGCAATTATATTCTCTATTTCTTTTCGTAAATCGCGATTGTTTAAAAAACGATTTCGTATTTCATTTAGAGCATTGATAATTTTGCTAATTTCAGTTTTTTTCAATATCCATGGAGCATAATATTGTAAGCCACTAAGGGATTCCAAAAAAGTATAAACAACTTCTGTATGAGTTCTTTCTTCACGATTTCCATGCTTTGCAGAGTACTGCGGTTTATACTTTAAAATACACTCCAAAATATCCCCCGTTGCTTTAATATGCGCAATTACTCTCCTCGTATTTTGTGAATTGCTCATCTGGGCATCCTTTTAAAGAATTATTATCACGAAATTGTGATATTATATTTTTAATAATAATTTGTCAAGTCAATCTATTTATAATAAAATTAATCCATAAATCCTATGAAAATTTTAAAAATTGGCGCCCTTTGGTGTAAGGAGTGCTTAGTCATGAAGCCGATGTGGGGAGAAATTGAAGCCGAAATACCTGATTTAAAAACAGAGTATTTTGAGTCTGATGAAAATCCAGAACTTTTGGAAAAATACGGGGTAAAAGATATCCCGACATTTCTTTTTTTGGACAAAGATGAAAAAGAAATTGCGCGCTTAAGCGGATTGCAAAATAAGGAGGAATTAATTAAACTTATTAAGGAGAATATTGAAAAATAACCTATATGTCTAAAAAAAATTTATATCTGGGAGGAATTTTAATAATTTTGGCTTTTGGCGCTTATCTTTATAACGGTCCTGTGAAAAATTGGCAGGAAAACAGAAATCAATCTGAGAATTTTTTAGCAAAAATTGATGTTAGTCAAATTGATTTTATTGATATCGTAAACAAAGGGGAATTAATTACATTGGAAAAGCGAGAAGACAAATGGAAGGTTGGCGGAACAAAGGATTTTTTTGTGGAAAGCGCGTTAGCGACAGAATTAGACGCAAAAATAAAAGACGCAATTAACGGAGAAATGGAATTGGTTAGCAATAACAAAGAAAACAAAAAAGATTTTGATTTAGATGAGGAAAGCGGTGTTTTAGTTAAATTGCGCCAAGGTGAAAATATGTTGAAAGAATTTTTAGTCGGCGGTTTTGGCAGTGATTATAATAGTACTTATATTGCCGAACCAGAAAGCAGTGAATCTTATTTAGTTAATGTCGCTTTGAATAATATTTTTGCCAACAGCGAATGGTATGATAAAATAATTTTTCAAACTGATCCTGAAAAAATTACTAAAATCAGATTTCAATATCCTGATAAGGAAATTATAATTGAGAAAGATGGGGAAGATTGGAAAGGAATTGCGCCTTATGAATTTAGCGCGGATGCTGAAAAAGTCGAAGGTGTATTAAATATTATTGCTAATTTAAGGGCTAGTGATATTCCTGAGCAAAAATTTGAAGGCACTCGTTTGGAAGAAAATTTAATTATCGTAGAGGCTAGTGGCGAGGGAGTCAATAATACAATTATGATTGGCGGTTCGAATTCAGAAGAAGATAACGCTATGTATTATGCCAAAAAAGGGGATAGCGATAATATATATTTGATTAGTTTGGAAAATAGAGATGTTTTGGATGTTAATGTCGGGGATTTGCGTTAATTATTTGAATTTATAGAGTTTTAAAAACCGGATTTTATTGGTAAATATCCGGTTTTTGTTATTTTTCAATGATTATTGACTTTAATGTCTTAATAGGCTATTATATGTAAAGACAATAGAAAATTGTCTTTTTAATTTTATAGTATTCAGAGTTATTTAAAATAATAAAAATATCAGGATAAGCGGGCAATTACTGTGAATTTTTTATAAATTTACAGAGGAAAGTCCGGACTTTGATTTTTGAATTTTATTCAAAATGAAAGCGACAGTGGGTAACGCCCACCGGAAGAAATTCCAGGGAAAGTGCCACAGAGACAATACTAACCAGTGTTAAAACTGGCGAAAGGTGAAAAGTGATTTGATGTTTTTTGTTCTCGAGATAAAAGGCTACAAATTTCGTCCTCTGGCGACAGAGTGTACGCGGTAAACCCTGTCTGAAGCAAGAGCAAATCGCGTAAAGAAGCTTTGCTTCCACGCGAGAAAAGTGGCTCGCATGACCCGATTAGTAATAATCGGGCTAGATAAATGATTGCCTATTCCGCTTGAGCGGATGGACAGAATCCGGCTTATAGCTTATCCTGATATTTTTATTATTTTTTGTTAATCTATGAAACGTAGTGAATTATTTTTTTCATTTTTATTGGTTCCTTTGGATTATTTTGCAATAGTTTTGGCAGGCGTATCGGCGTACTATATTCGCTATGCTGATTTTTTTCAGGAATATCGTCCGATAATTTTTGACTTGAATTTTAATGAATACTTTAAGGTATTAATTTTAATCGCGATTTTGTGGGTTATTATTTTTGCTTTTGCAGGACTTTATTCAATAAAAAACGCGCGAAAATTAGTTAAAGAAATCTATAGAGTAGTATTGGCGTGTTCAACCGGTTTTATGCTGGTGGTAATATTGATATTTATGCAGCGTGAATTATTTGATTCACGCTTTATTGTTTTAGCAGGGTTGATTTTGGCGATTTTTTATATAAGTATCGGTAGAACTATAATCCGCTTAATTCAAAGATCGTTATTTAAAAAAGGCATTGGAATCCATAAAGTTATTTTGATTGGAAATAGTAAAACCGCTGATAATCTTATTAAAAAATTTTCATATTCAAGCGCCTTCGGCTACAAAATCGTTAAGCGCCTAAGAGATTTTAGCATTGAATCGGCGCAGGAATTGGAAGAATTTTTAAAATTGAAAGAGGCTGATGAGGTTATTCAAAGTAATCCGAATTTAAGTAAAGGGGAAAT
>JAGLLI010000094.1 GCA_023140595.1 Candidatus Parcubacteria bacterium | reverse complement strand
GCGCGAAAGTTTTAAAAACCGAAGTAAATGAAATTGCAGGAATTCCGATAGTTGAAGTTAAAAAAACCCCGCTTGACGGATGGGGGAGAATCGTCAAGAGAATTCTTGATTTAATCGGCTCTTCTGTTTTAATTATAATTCTAAGCCCTATTTTGATTTTAACGGCCATAATTATAAAAATTGATTCAAGGGGACCTGTGTTTTTTTCCAGAAAAGACGATGATTCACTGTTATACAGGGTTGGACAAGGCGGAAATTTGTTTCACTATTTTAAATTTCGCTCCATGGTTAAAAAATGTGATAATTTGCGATATTCGGAGTTAGCCGGTCGCAACACAAGAGACGACGGACCGATGATTAAAATAAAAGATGATCCGAGAGTTACCGGATTTGGAAAATTTATCCGACGTTTTAGCATAGATGAATTGCCGGAATTATTTTTGGTTTTTACCGGAAAAATGAGTTTAGTCGGACCAAGACCGCATCTGCCGGAAGAGGTGGCGCGCTATGAGCATCATCACAAAAAAGTTTTAACTATAAAACCGGGAATGACCGGCATGGCGCAAATTTCCGGAAGAAGCGATTTAAGTTTTGAAGAAGAAGTTAAACTTGATACTTACTATATTGAAAACTGGTCTATTTTGTTGGATTTATCAATTTTTTTAAGAACTCCTTTAGCAGTGTTTAAGAGTAGATTGGCTGAATAAATATAAAATTAAATAATTATGAAAATAGCATTAATCCATGATCATTTGGTTCAAATGGGCGGAGCTGAAAAAGTTTTACAGGTATTAACAGAAATGTTTCCGGATTCGCCAGTATACGCCTTGCTTACCAGGCAAGAAAATATTGAAAGAAATTTTCCAAATGTGCATATTGAATCTTCCATAATACAAAAACTTCCCGGAAGTGTAAAGCATTACAAATGGTATATGCCTTTCATGCCCATGGCTGTTGAATTTTTTGATTTAACCGATTATGATTTGGTTATTTCAAGCACAAGCTCTTTTGCCAAGGGAGTTATCACGGCTCCGGAATGTCCGCATATTTGTTATTGCCATACTCCTACCAGGTATTTATGGAGCGACACGCATCAATATATTAACGAATTAAAATATAATAAATATTTTAAAAAAATTATTTCTTTGGTATTGAATTACATTAGGATCTGGGATAAAGCGGCAGCAGATAGAGTTGATTTTTATATTGCCAATTCAAAAACAGTGCAGAAAAGAATTAAAAAATATTACAAACGCGACTCAACTATAATTTACCCAAGCATAGAAGAAAATCAATTTTATATTTCTGAAAAACAAGGAGATTATTTTTTAACAGGCTGTAGGTTGGTTCCTTATAAACGTAATGATATTGTTATTGAGGCTTTTAAAAAATTAAATCTTGAAGCTGATAAAAAGTACAAACTAAAAATTTTTGGTGATGGCATTGACATGGAGAGATTAAAAAAATTAACCAAAGGCGATAAAAATATTGAACTTTTGGGCAGGGTAGCAGACAAAGAAAGAAATAGATTTTTTAGCGAATGCCAAGCGTTTATTAATCCGCAAAGAGAGGATTTCGGCATAACAATAGTTGAAGCAATGGCTTCAGGGCGACCGGTTATAGCGTTGAGCCAGGGTGGCGCAAAAGAAACGGTTTTAGAAGGTGAGACAGGAATGTTTTTTCATAATGAAAATCCCGAGGCAATAGCTGCGGCAGTTAAAAATTTTTCCAGTGAAGCTTGGAATCCTTATAAAATAAGAGAACATGCCTTAAAATTTTCCAAAAACAGATTTAAGCGAGAAATAAAAGATTTTATAAATAAAAAAATGAAAGAATTTAGCGAGGAGGCTTAAGTAAAACTCTTTTTAAAAATATGTTTTATGAAAATCGGCATTGACATTTCAACTTTAATGGATGAATATTTTAGCGGGGTTTCAGAGTACAGCTACAACCTTATTAAAAAAATTATTGAAAAAGATAAAAAAAATGAATATATTTTGTATTTTAATTCATTCGCGCCTAAAAATTTAGAAATTAAATTTTTTGAATATACCCACGTAAAAGTCATACAAACTCGCTATCCAAATAAATTTTTTAAGCATGTAATGCAAAATTTATTTAAATTTCCCAAAGTGGATAAAATTTTAGGCGGAGTTGATTTATTTTTTTCTCCGAATTTAAATTTTTTTAATTATACCAATGTTCC
>JAGLLI010000093.1 GCA_023140595.1 Candidatus Parcubacteria bacterium | reverse complement strand
CATATGTTAAAATGAAAATAATTAAAGATAATATCAGTTGTCCGCGCAACCACAAGCCAACCTTTTTCTGCATGCGGTTAACCAATTTCATAATATAAATCTGATGCTTTTCAGGGGCGACAGACCAAACAATTTTCTTAAGCGCGTTTTCTTCAACAACCATATAAAAAGTCATTATTAAAACAAAAAAGAAAGAAACAACTCCGGCAAAAATTCCGGAAACCGTTGAAAAAATTCCACCTGCGGCATTTTGCAAATTACCGCTAAATGACCCAAGGCTATCTTTTATGCTGTCAAATATGCCATGTTCAATTGAATAATCGCGCAAATACTGAAATCCGGAAATTACTTTTTCAAATATTATAGGAAAATTAGCAAGCAATTCGTTGGTTTGTTCAATAATTGGCGGAATAATAGCAATTACCACTCCGCCGACAACGCCAAACATTATCAAATAAATAAAAATAATTCCCAGGGCGCGCGGAATTTTTTTGCTTTGCATCCAATCAACCCAAGGATCAACCGCGCTGGCGAAAATCAAAGAAACAAACAATATCGCCAATATTTCCCTGATTAAAAATAAAAAATAAAAAACAATTAAAATTAAAATGATTTTCACCACCCCCATGGCGGTAATATTTATATATATCGGTTTTTTGCTATTTTCCATATTTATAAAAATTATTATATAAGTCTAGGTGTTGTAATTAGATTATATAACATTAAGCGGAAACAGGCAATAAAAAAATGTAAAAAAAAATGTAGAGACAAAAAATTTTTTGTCTCTACATTTTTTATAATTCTAATTTACCTTTTTTGATTTGACCATGAATTTGATCATCAACAAACGACCAATCTGATAATTTTTGTAAAAATTTATTTTTTTCTTCTTGGTCCATTAAACTAACCTGGCTTGATTTTGATTTTAAGGGAAATAAATAAAAATTACTACTATCATCTATGACAGCGCTAATTGATAATCCTTCTTGCGTATCAGTTGAAAAATATTGATCAAAAACAAAATTTCCCAATGAATAAAAAATCGGTTTATTTTTATAAATCTCTATTCCCTGCACAACATGCGGATGGTGCCCGATTATTATATCTGCTCCTGCGTCTATTATTTTATAAGCGATATTTTGTTGTGTTTTATTAAAATAATGCTGATATTCCACACCCCAATGAATATTTACAGCCACCAAATCCGTTGTACTTGCCAAATCGCTAATTATTTTTTCAACAGCTGATTCATCTAATTTTCCATAAACCATGCTAAATCCCGCCATCCCGATTTTTTTATTTGCTTTTTTAATGATTTTACAGCTGCATTCCCCTGTTTTTCTATCGCGACATCCTGAAAAATCAAAATCTAATAATTGCAAATTTTTTCTTGTTTCCGCTATGCCTTGTTCTCCTTGATCAGCAAAATGATTATTGGCTAAATTAAAAAAATTAAAATTATATTTTTTAAGTTGACTGATTATATCAGGATGAAACGCAAAATCATAACTCATTACAGGACTGTAATGCTCTCCATTGTTTGTGACGGTTCCTTCCAAATTTACGCTTATCAAATCATATCCGCTAAAAAAATTTTCTTTTGTTGAACTTGCCAATTCTTCAAACAAATAATCCAATCCATTTGCCTTAATCTTTTTATTAACATACCGATCAAGCATCATATCACCGAAAAAAAGCATTTTTAATTCACGCTTAATATTTTTATTTTCAGGCAAATTATTTTGAGTAATATTTTTTTCTTTACTAACAAAATAACCGGTAACATAACTGGTGGTACTTTTTAAATTTAATTTATTGGACAATACAGCCGAATTGGAATTATTTAATAAACTAAATTCAGTATTGTTTAATTCGCCAAATTTTAACAAAGTATAAATAGACGCGGGGGAATCAATGTCTAAATTATAAATTTCATTAAAATTAAAAGTTTCAATTGCCTCTATGCTAATTTCATCATTTTTTTGCGCTGTTAAATTATCTTTATAATGAGAAAAATCAACACTGCTTAATATTAATACTTTTTTATCTTTCGCGATATCTGCTAGACGCAAAGCCAGCTCTGTTGCTATTTTTTTATCAACATTGTCTCTTAAAACCAACGGAACAAATTTCGCGTTTGGAAATGTTTTTTTTATAAAAGCCACCTCACTGTTAATCGCGTGCTCTTTTTCAAAAATATTTTCTTCAATTTTTATTTTATTAAATCGCAATAATTCATTGATAACGTCCTTGTCATATTCTAAAATACCGTAAGGCGTTTGCCAGTTGCGCGATGATGATATAATTTTTGATTTTCCGGCTGAAAAATGATTTGGTCCGATCAAAATTATCGTTTCATAATCACTGTTAAAATTAGAAAAAAATTCAGCAATTAAATCAGCCGCAAGCAAATGATGCGGAATAATTCCGCCAATTATATCTTGATTTTTAAAATCCGCTTTTTTATTAATAAAATGATAAGCTGTTTCGTAAAAATTCAAATCATTTGGTTCCGCGTAATGAAAATTCTCTGATTTTTTATTATCTATTTTATTATTAACATTATTTTGATAATCTGTTTTTAATAAATAAACTGCAAAAACAATTAAGCCTGCTAAAAGCAGGCTTAATATAATAATTATTTTTATTTTATTTAATTTCATCTTATTTTTTTATTTCCTTGCTCCATTTATCTTCAGATGGTATTGTTCCTTCTCCTTCATACACTTTTTTCTGCCAATCTTCATCCGCCAAACGTTCGTCCAATGGCGCTGTAAATTCATAATGATTAAATACGGCGCCGCGAGTTAAGCGTGCTCCGTTTATATCATTTACAACAACATAAAGAATATACGGCTTACCTGTTGCCTCATATAATATTTGCCTTTTTACTGCATCAGTATGAATATCATCTATAATTCCAGCTCTCTTTTCTTTAATTGTTAACTCTTGCCCATTTAATGGCTCAACTATTCTTTTTAATTTTAAACTGACAACTCTTAATTTTTCAAAATCTTCATCACTTATTTTCTCGTTTAATAACTCTTGTTTTGCTATCTGTTTAAAAAATTCACTACTTTCTATAAATTCTTTAAATTTATATTCAAATTCTTTGGGAAATATATTTCTGCTTTTTAAACCATTTTCAGTTGTTTTAGCTAAAGCGATAATTCTATTCCAAAAAACCAAATCAGGCTCAACATAGCCTTTCACAACAGGCGGTATTTCTTCAGGGTTATCACCGCCGCCGCCAAGTTCAGCATAAGATTGTTTAGCATAAAGCAATGTGTCATGTTTTAATTCAGTATATGACCCCAAAACTGTTCCTAAATTTTTCTTTTGCCAATTGTCATTAGCCATAAAAAACGGATAGCCATCTTGATAGTAAGATAATAACGGCTTAAAACAATACAACCAACTCCAATAAATATTTTGCGTCCAAACATTTTCATCATAACCTGAAAATTCATTATTTAATTTATTATAAAATTTAGCAATTACTTTATTTGAATCAGGAGCAAAATCAATAACCCATTCATCTAAATATTTTTTTACTATTTTGTTATTAGGCTGAATTAAGGAAATAGGCAATAAAATTTGATTTTAAATTTGATGTTTGTTATACTGGGAATATAATTAAACCAATAAAAATATGTTGCAAACAATTAAACAAACTAAACAATCTTCTGATGTTCTTGTAAAAATACTTCAAGAAATTCGCTTAATGCGGCAAGAATTAAATTTAATTTTGCCACAAGATGATTTAAAGACGTACGAACACGCGGAAAAAATCAAGCAATCTTATCAAAATGCCATAAAACAATATCCGCCATATGCAAATCAAGCAAACTAAAGATTTTCAAAAAGCATTTAAAAATTTACAACAGGACATAAAAAAGTTTTACCAAATTCAGGAAAATCGTTTTATTGTTAATTGGCGCGATTCACGTCTTCATATTAAAAAGGTAAAAAATCTTGATCATGCTTTTTCTTTTAGAATTACTCGGCGTTATAGGGTATTTTTTTATTTTCAAGATCCTGAAACCGCGATATTTTTTGACATTGACCATCGCAAGGATATTTACAGAAATTTATAAATTTTAATTTGATGTTTGACAAATTTTTTAATACAAATGATTCTTTATTATCTATTCAAACAACCCCTTAATATCATCCCAAGTCAATTTTACAAACAAATCTTTGCTTTCGCCAATCAGATTATCAAATAAAAACTTTTTCTTTTCTTGCAGTTTGACAATTCGCTCTTCAATTGTTCCTTCCATAATTAAACGATAAACATTAACGGATTTTTTCTGGCCGATTCTGTGGGTGCGGTCAACAGCCTGATTTTCAACGCTCGGGTTCCACCATGGATCAAAAATAATTACATTATTGGCTGATGTTAAATTCAATCCGGTGCCTCCTGCTTTTAAGCTGATTAAAAAAACTTGCTTATCGCTATTTTCATTAAAATCTTTGATAACATCTTGCCGCTTTTTTGTCTTGCCTGATAAATATGAATAGCTAATTTTATTTTTATCCAATTCTTTTGCCAAAATATCAAGCATTTTTGTAAATTGGCTAAAAACCAAAACTTTGTTTTTAGCGCTGACAATTTCATCAATCAATTCCAAAAACATATTTAACTTTGCTGATTCGTATTTTGTGTAATCTTTATCTTTCAAAAGCAAGACAGGATGATTGCATACTTGCCGCAATTTTGTCAGTCCGGCCAAAATATGAATGCGGGATTTATTAAAACCTTTTTCTTTTACTGTGTCAAAAATTTCTTTTTTTACATTTGCCAAAATTTCCTGATATAAAATATTTTGCGCTTTTTCAAGATGACAGCGGCTTACCTGCTCTATTTTAGGCGGCAATTCTTTTAAAACCTCGCTTTTAGTACGGCGCAGCATAAAACATTCAATCTTTTTGCGCAAATTCCGCAAAGCCAATTCATCGCTATGCTTCATAATCGGAGTTTGAAATTTTCGCTTAAAAGCGTTAAACGAACCTAAAAATCCGGGCATTAAAAAATCAAAAATAGACCAAATTTCCGAAACGCTGTTTTCCAAGGGCGTTCCGGTAAGCGCCAAGCGATAATCCGCGTTTATTTTTTTCACTATCTGCGCGTTTTTAGTCGCGTGATTTTTTATAAACTGCGCTTCGTCCAAAACGCAATAATTGAATTTAACTTTTTGTTTATCATAAACTTCATAATCTTTTTGCATTGAAGCATAGCCTGTAATTACAAGATCGAAATTTTTGGCTTGCTTGATTAATTTTTTACGTTCTTCCGGAAAACCGTCAATAACCGTTGTTTTTAATTTTGGCGTGAATTTTTCCACTTCACTTTGCCAATTATACAATAATGTTTTCGGACAAATCACAATTGACGGCTTGTTTTTTACTTTTTCTTTTTCAATCAAAACCAATGTTTGCAAAGTTTTTCCCAAACCCATATCGTCGGCTAAAATTCCGGCAAATCTGTATTTGCGCAAGAAATAAAACCAATTTATTCCGTCTTTTTGATAATCGCGCAAAACTTTTCCAAATCGCGCAGGCAATTTAATTTTTCTAATCGGCTTTCCGCTTTTTGCTTCTTTGATGAATTTTTCAAAACTTTTTTCAACCTTTGCGTTATAATAATCCGAACTTGTAAAAATATTTTCCAATTCGGTGGCGTGATACAATTTGCCTTCAAATTTATTATTTTCTTTGGCATGAAAACTTTCCAGCATTAAAACAAATCGCTCCAATTCTTCAGAATTTGTAATTTTAAGAATTTTCCCATTATCCAGTTTTATAAATTCTTTTTTACCTGCAATATATTTTTTCAAATCATCTAACCCGATTTTATCTTTACCGCAATAGCAATCAACGTCAAATCTCAGCCAATCGTTTTCCGCGTTAAGGTCAACATTAAAACCGGCTGTAAAATCTTCTTTTATAAACTGGAATTCATCATTAACAAATTCTATTTTATAGCCCAAATTTTTAACATTTTCCCAATGCTTTTTAAAATATTTAAAAATTTCCTTTTCGCCCTCAATCTTGCATTCCAGGCTTTTCTTAAAACCGCATTCCCTTCCAAAATAATAAAATTGTTTATAAAGTTTTATTTCTTTTTTTCTTTTAGCAGGCGCATATTCTATTTTCTCTTTGCTTGCCTTGATAATATATTTATCGTCATCCAATTTCCTAAAACGATCTCCTCCTCTTTCGCGATAACGATTAACTGATTTTCCAACATCTACTTTTTGAATTCCGTAATCAACGACTGCTTGAACTTCCAATAAATCTTTTTTATTGTCATAATCCACCAACATGCAAGGTTCTGCTAAATTTGATTTTATAACTTGAAAATAAGGATTTATTTTGGTTTTTAAATCCAAATATTTATGGCAATCTTTTATTATTTCGTTTAATTTTATAATTTCATCCTCTTTTAAAATGGCCTCAAAACGTTTTTCATATTCATCATACTCATCATATTCATATTCTTCCAATTCAATGCGCGTTAACAATTTGACAAGCGTTTCCGACAACTCATGTAAACTTACATTTTGCCCGTCTATTTTTACAACTGATTTTTTATCAAAAAAGAATAAAAACGGCTCGCTTTCTTTATAGCTATCATCTAGTTTAAAAACAAACTTTTTTTGGCTTTTTTCTCCATAATCGCATACCCTGCTTAACAAATTTAACTCAGTTTTTATTTTTATCGTTTTCCTGTTCTTTTACAAATATCAATTCGCTTGTGTTTGATTTTTTTTCAAAAAATATTTTTATCCCTGAATCGCGCAATAACCTAAATAATTTTTCATAGTTAGATATATCATAATAAAAATTTACTGACTCTAAAAATTTAAACAGCTCTTCTTGGGTTTTAGTTAAATCGTCATAATCTTGCAAAAATATTCCAGGTTCCATAAAAACATGGTTATTTTTTCTAATTTCTACGCTGGAAATTTTATTATTATAATTAATTTTTATTACAATGTAATATTTTTCAGCATTAAAATTTTTTCTTACATACTGCCACGCAGGAGTACGCGGCAAAGTTGACGGGATTACAGCATTTTTTTTCTTTACTTTTTCATCCATTCCCTTATCTGCGATCGCGCGGATTAATCTGTCAATCACATCCTGCGGAGCGTCGCCAAGACTAATCGCGTCTGTCAATTCATTCATTAATTCTTCTTTTGTTTGGTTTTTATAATATGATTCCACATCTTCAAACTCGCCGTCAATAATTTCATCGTCTTCTTCGCCATCTCTTTCAATCTCATAATCCCTTTCTTCATCATACTCATCAAAAGCATAATCTTTTGCCAAATCTTGGTTATTAATCCAATTAACTAATTTTTTCTTTAAACCGTCAATATTGATTTCGCGATAACTTTCGTCAGCTTGATTTAAAAATCCCTGAAAAAGATCAATAAATTTAAGCCCTAGGGCAACAGAATGCTTGCAATCAAAATCACAAGGGCAAGTGCAGTCCGAATCATTAAATTTCATTTTTTGCAAATCAAACTCCAAACTTGCTTTATAATCTCTTGTTCCGTCTATTTCTCCACGAATTTCAATTTTATTTTTTTCTGAACCAAATAAAAAAACCCTCAGGCTTTCAACATGTCCCGAGCGATAATATCCCATGCCGCGGCTATAAATCACACTGCCGGCAAGGCGCTTTAAACTGTTTTTTAACAAAGCTACACTGTCTTGCTTCATATAAAAAAATTATACAACCAAAATCATAATAAACTTAGCTAAATTATATAATATTAAAGAAAAATAGGCAATTAAAACGAATAAAAAAAGCCCTGACCAATAATGAGGCTTTTTTGTTAAAACCAAATTAAAGATCAGGGAAACTCGTGCTGCAGTCATTCTAGCTGCAGGTTAGACCATTTATCGTCAAAGAGGGTGAAATAGCCATGGAAGCGTAGTAAAAAACAGGGGAACGGTCCCCCTTAGCCGTCAATATTTCCGCCATAGCCGAAAGGGCTCCGTTAGGTGTCATATTGCTACAAATAACTGCAGCCGTGTCATTGAAAACGAGGAAACAGACCTCCTGAGCTGTTATTACCTCTGCGCGATTAATATCGGATGTAGAGGCGACTGACTGGAGAATATCCATTCCGTGGAAACCTCTCTGCGTCTCAGCCATTGCCACCGTCCCTACGATAAACCATGTAAGGAACAAAACTAAACAAAATAAACCAATTTTTCTCATTCTTTTTACCTCCTTTTTTTAGGGGTTATTAAAATGACTTATCTATACTTGATTATACTATACTTTATTTTCAAAAATTATGCAAATAAAAAAATCCAAGAATGTCCTGGATTTTTTTATATTATCTTTCAATTTAATCTTTTGCAGTAATTCACATATTATAGATTTCTCCGCTCCGTTCCGCTGTCGCTCCACTCCGGTCGAAATGACAAAAATAAATTCGTAATTGATAATTGCAAATTAATTTTACATTCCCATCATCCCCGGCATTCCTCCGCCCATTCCGCCTGGCATTCCGCCGGGCATTGGCGCTTCGCTTTTTTCTTCCGGCTTGTCTGTGATTACCGCTTCAGTGGTTAAAAACATAATCGCGGCGCTGGAAGCATTTTCCAAAGCGCTTCTGACAACTTTTGCCGGGTCAACGATTCCCGCTTGAACCATGTCTTCAAATTTATCTTGAGCCGCGTTAAAACCGATATTTGAATTTCCGGCTTTATTTTCGCGGATAATATTATAAAGAATTAATGAACCGTCTTTGCCTGCGTTAGAAGCGATTTGCTTGATTGGCTCAACAATCGCGTTATCAACAATTTTTACACCGGGATCTTCTTCTTTTTTATTGGTAATTTCTTCAAAAGCATTGCCTGCCAAAGCAATAGCAAGTCCTCCTCCGGGTACAACACCTTCCGCGACAGCGGCGCGCGTAGCGTTTAACGCGTCTTCAATCCTGTCTTTTTTCTCTTTCATTTCAACCTCTGTAGCAGCGCCGACTTTAATAACAGCCACGCCTCCGGTTAATTTTGCCAAGCGCTCTTGCAGTTTTTCTTTATCAAAATCAGAATCGGAATTTTCAATTTCTTTTTTAATTGCTTCAACACGATTTTTGATTAACGCTTCTTCTCCTTTGCCGTCAACGATTGTAGTATTATCTTTTGACGCTACAACTTTTCTTGATTGTCCCAAATCTTCCATTTTCGCGTTTTCAAGCTTTAAGCCGATTTCTTCGGAAATAACGCGGCCTCCGGTTAATATTGCGATATCTTCAAGCATTTCTTTTCTTCTATCGCCAAAACCCGGAGCTTTAATGCCAAGCACGTTAAATGTTCCGCGCAATTTATTTACCACAAATGTTGCCAAAGCCTCGCCTT
>JAGLLI010000092.1 GCA_023140595.1 Candidatus Parcubacteria bacterium | reverse complement strand
AAACCACGTCAAAAGCCAATTCATTGTCAATCGGCAGGCTTAAAAATTTATGTGTCAGCAAAAGATGCCCGGAACTTGAAACAGGTAAAAATTCCGTTACCCCTTGAATTAAACCAAACAAAATCGCAATTATATAATCAATCATAAAAAGATAAATTAAAATTATGTCTTACCATATACTTCTTGCCCCTTTAATCGCGGGGTTTACGGCTCAAATAATAAAACTTTTTCTAAAATCCAATCATCAAAAATTCAGCTTGGCAAATTTAATGGTATATTCCGGAATGCCTTCAGGGCATAGCGCGATGATTGTGTCTCTTGCAACAATTATCGGTCTTGAAGAAGGGCTAAAGTCCCCGTTATTTTCCATGAGTATTATTTTAGCTATTATAGTTATTCGCGACGCGCTTGGCATAAGGCGATATTTGGGACAACACGGGCATATTTTAAATATTTTAGTAAAAGATTTAAAAGATGATGATGTTTTGGAAGCAAAATATCCATATTTACTGGAAAAAATCGGACATACGCCAGCGCAAGTTCTTATCGGGTCAATAATCGGCTTGCTTGTAAGCGTTGTGATTTATTTTTTTGCCAGTTAAATTTTTAATAAAATTAACATAAAATCCGCCAATTATCAAGCAGGCGGATTTTTTTTATTATTTCATTAATTTAATTCGCAGGGCAATTCAAAAGTAAATACGCAATAATTGGCGCAGTCAGAGTCATCCGTATCAACATCGCCGTCGCAATCGTTGTCTTCGCTGTCACCGCAAAGTGTTTCCGTGTCTGCTTCATAAAAATCTTCTCCGCTGCCGTCAGCCGTGTCAGAGTCACAATCATTATCAATGCCATCGCAAATTTCAGGATTGCTTGGAAATCTATCAGTAGCATTTGCGCCGTCATCATCGCAATCATCTCCGTTCGGACCGCTTGTCGTATTATCGCAAATTGATGTCGTATTAAACCACAACATTGTATTATCGCAAAAATCATCGCCGTCATCGTCGCATCCCTCGTCAATTTCACCGTCGCACTCATTGTCATATCCGTCGCAAGTTTCACCAGCAGGATTATCCGGCCAGGAAAAAACTCCTCCGGCGTCCGGATCGTCATTGCAGTCAGTACAATCGGAAACATATCCCTCCGGCGCTGAAAAATCGCTTACCGTGTCGTTTGGATCGCCATAGCCGTCATCATCGCTATCTCTGCAATAATCGCTTGAAACACAGCCTTCATCAATGTCGCCATCGCAATCATTGTCAACTCCGTCGCAATCCTCTATTTGCCCTGAATAAACCTGATCGTTGCTGTCATCGCAATCATCACTGTTATCAACATAATTTGCCGGCTCTGACCCAGCGCAATACTCTCCGGAAACATCTGGATCGCCATCGCCATCGCCGTCATTATCCAAATAAAAAGTTTGCGCTAAACCCTCATCAACTTCTCCATCACAATTATTATCAATTCCGTCACAGCTTACTTCATTGCCGTTTTCATAATCGTCTATTGCAACATTAACGACAACAACCTCGCAATCAGAATCGCATTTGTCCGCCATACCGAGATAAGCGCTCCAATCCTCTCCAAACTGATCTCCGTCATCATCACCGTCATGATCGCACTGATTGCAATCAGGTTCAGAAAACAAATACCAAAAAGATTCATTCAAGCTATTATCAGCATTGCACTCAAGGCAATCAGTATCGGGATTTATCGGATTAGACGTATCATTGTCATAAGTGCCGTCGCAATCGTTATCAACACCGTCATCGCAGCTTGATTCAGGGTCTTCGTAAACACTTGCGCCAAATCCGCCTTCACCAGGGTCATCACCGCAACAACGCAAAGCCCCAACGCGATCCGCGTCATAATCAAAATCACATAAATAACCGCAGCTCTCCTCATTATATCCCTCGTCAATTTCCGCCGGATCAACCCCGTCGGAATGGTCGGGGTCGCTGCAATTATTATCCAGCCCGTCGCAAATATCGGCGTTTCCGGGAAAAATCTGATTGTCACTATCATCACAATCATTATTTCCCAAGCATGGCTGATTATTGCTTTCGCCACAAACATCATCACAGCTACCTATATTGGTAGTTTCCGATATATAGCGGTCTTGATCAATGTCAGTACATTCTGGAATAAGCCAGCTGCAATCGCTATCACAGTCAATCTCGCCATCGCATTCTTCGCCGCAATTTACTTCATCATCGCCGCATTTGCAATCCGCGGGACAGTCAAATATTTTTCCTCCACACTCCAAAATCTCGTTACACTCGCCATCTCCGCAAGGACAGCAATCTTTCGGACAACTGTCACAACTCTCTGTCGCGCCGCAAACATTATTAAAATCACAACCCTCAACAACTGCGCAACTCGCGTCTCCAGCGCACTGTTCAACATCATCGCAATCAGTTAAACCGTCGCAATCATCGTCAATGCCGTTACTGCATATTTCCGCGACTCCGGCTCCGACATCAACATTAGTATCATCACAATCAACTATATTCGGATGGCTAATACAGACATCAGTGGCAAATAATCCATAGCCGTCATAATCCATATCAATGCAAATTTTAGGACAAGACGCGTCCATTAACTGCTTGCCGGCGACATCCAGTCCGGATTCAAGAAACGCGCATAAATTATAATCAAAAATTGAAAAATTATAAAAATAAATTAAGCTGCTGTTCGGCAATTCATCCGGCAAATCAGTGGCAAAAATTTTCTTATTTTCATCCCAGCATGTATTCTCGTTATAATTCCCTGTTATATCGCAATTACCAGCACCAGACGGACAGCATTTACCAAGTTTATTTACCGGATCAAGAGGTAAATTATAATCAATTTCATCACTAAAAGTTTCTTGCCAGCTTGGCCAAGCCGAAATTGTTTTATTGGGTAAATAAGTGCCTGCTTTAAGAATCGGGTAATGACCTTGCTTAAAATAATTTTCCAAGACATCTCTTATTTGCGCCAAATCTTCCAATCTTTTTACATCTCTTACTATTAAAGATTTAAAACTATCGCAAAAATCTCCAATCGGACAATTTTCATCCAAATCGCAAATAATTCTGTTTTCACCCCTGCAATGGCCAATATCTGAAATATTAGTATTAAATTGCCAATGGTTGAGAATATTGCCAAAAATATCAGAAGTCGCGCTTTCCGCGTCTTGATTGTAAGTAATAAGATAAATGTTGGTATACAAGGTTCCTCCTGGCGCTACATTTCCGACATTAATATAAACCGTCCGCCCGTCCCTTACTCCCGCGTAGCCATTAACAATTATACTTTGCGGAGAGCCGCTAAAATTTTGATTTTTATACCATTGATTGGCGCTGTAATGCTCATAATTCGGGATAATTCTTATAGCAATCGCGTCTGACGATGTTTTACTTAAAACTTGATTATTATTAAAAAACAAAAACAAGCCTAAAAAGATAAACATAAGACTTGTTTTTAAAATAAAAAATTTATTAAATTTCTTTTGCATATTCATATTATAACACAAAAAACCCAAAAAATTCAAATCATCCACTATCGCCGCCGAATCTCCGATTGCGATCTAAATATTCGCTTAAAACAAATTCCACATCCTTTTTTTCAAAATCCGGCCAGTATTTTTTTAAAAATAATAATTCGCTATATGCTGATTCCCACAACAAAAATCCTGACAAGCGATTTTCACCGGAAGTTCTGATAATAATATCAGGATCGCGCAATTCGCTTTGATATAAATATTTTTTAATTAACCCGTCATGAACTTGTTCCAATTTAATATTTTTTTTCATCATTTTTTTAATCGCGTCAACAATCTCCGCTCTCCCGCCATAATTCAAGCATATATTTAAAATGCCTTTACTGTTATCTTTTGTTAAATCAATAATATTTTCACAAACACCTGGCAAATCTCCCGGCAACTCATCAATCCGCCCTGACAACAAAATTTTAATTCCTTTTTCATTAAAATATTCAGCATCTTCTTGAAGTGCTTTTTTAGTTAATTTCATTAAATAATTTACTTCTTCTCTGGCGCGATTCCAGTTTTCCGTGGAAAATGCATATACTGTCACAACTTCCACTCCATACGAAAAAAATATTTCAGGAATTATTCTTAATTTTTCATATCCGCGCAAATGCCCTTCATAAGTCGGCAAATTTCTTTCCTTGGCCCAGCGCCGATTTCCATCCATAATTATAGCAACATGCTTTGGAATTTTTATTTCTTGTTTTTTATTTTGCATAATTTTTAATATTTTAATTTTTATTGATTTTAACCAACTTCAAACGATCTCCTGCTCCGCTGATTATTTTAATCTCATCTTTATTCACCCCAAACTGATTGCTTAAAAATTTTATCAACTCTTTATTAGCTTTGCCCTTTTCGGCTGGCGCGGAAATATTTATTTTAATTGTTTCATCCGCCATCACGTCTTTAATTTCATTTTTCGCGCTGCCGGGATTAATTTTTAGCCTTAAATAAATCTCTGAATTTTTATTTAATTTTTTGATAAACTTTTCAATCATCTTATTTCTCGCTAAAAATTATCGCGTTGGGAATATCGCGCCCAGGACCGACCATATATTCGTCATTATACCAAAGAGCCGCGGAATAACCGCCATCCAAATTCAAGGCATAATCAACATCAAACTTTTTTACCACATCGACTAATTCCGGTACGGTAACATTTTGCGCTAGAATTAAATATACAATTCCTTTCCCTAGGTTATTTAAATCTTCTTTGTAGGCAAACGCATTCCGCCGCGCTTTTACATCTCTTTGCTTTTTATCAATATCCCATTCAATTAATAAATTCATTTTGTTCTCAATTAAGCGCGGTTTGTTCCCGATTGCGGCTTGTATTTTTACATTATATTTTTCCTCAAAACTATCAACATCAACAAAATCACGACTATCTTTAAAATAATAAAATTTATTATTATTATCAAACGCAATCACGGGGCCAGTTGTCCAATATTTTAATTGATCAGTATTTATTAACTTTTTTTCATTTGAATTATAAACAGGAAAAAAATAATAATTTAATCTTGACTTATCATAAGATTCAAAATAAGTGCCGTTTATTCCGGCAAAGCCATTGTTATTCAAAACAAAATCAGCCAAGGTTTTAACACTGCAATCAGTTTTACAATTATAATTATCAGCCGTATCAGTTATTATTTTTAAATTAGGATTTTTTAAATCAATTTCAATCACGTCAACCGTGTAATCAATACCCGCAACATTTATTTTTTTATGAATATAATTACTGTATTTATCAATATTCTCCTCAATTCCGGGCTTGTGAATTTTCGCCAAATTTTCCCGACTAATTCCGAGCGATAATTCCCGCATTATTTTAAAAGCGTCTTTGGGCCGCCCTAAATAATATTTTTTCAAATCTTTCGGATAAACATACCAAGCCTCGCCGTTTTTCTCGGTTTGAATTATAATTTTACCGGCCAAGCGCCCAGCCAATTCCAAATCGCCGTCAACAGGCATGCCGGCCTGCGCAATTTTTTGAAAATTATATTCACTAATCCCCAACCCCAATTCCCGCATTATTTGAAAAGCATCGTCGGGACGGCCAAGATAATAACGCTTATTATCGCACGGGTAAATATACCAAGCTTCGCCGTTCCTCTCAACATCCAAAAGAATAGCCCCGCTCAAATCCGCCCCCAAAGACGCTTGCAGATACAAGGGAGTGAGAATTATAAATAGCGTTATGATTATTGTTTTCATTAATTATTTTTTATTAAAAATCGCCATGGATAAAAAATCATAAAACTTCTCTTTATAAAAAACTTCATCTTTCATTTCTCCTTCAATTACAAACCCCAAAGATTGATACAATTTAACTGCTGGAATATTATCTTTAATAACGCCTAAATTAATTTTATGAAGTTTTAATTTTTTAAACCCATAATCAATTATCCATTCCATGGCAATTTTTCCAATTCCTTTGCAGCGATAATCATCTTCTCCGATGACAATAAATAAATCTGCGTTTTTATTTATTTTGCTAATGCTTGATAGCCCTATAAAACCAATTGGCTTGGAATTATCGCAAATAGTAAAAAATTTCTTGCTTTTATCCTTTTGATAATCAGCAAACCATTCTTTTTCTTTTTTTAAATTTGTTTTTTTACCTATTTCATCACCGATAAATTTATTTACATCAGGATTATTCAACCATTTAACACGACAAGGGATATCTTTTGGCAAATGTTTTCTAATTTTTATCATAATATTATTCTTCAATCAACTCACTAACCACCACCAGCCTCTTTTCGGTTGAATAAATCGGATGACAGGTGAACATTGTTAATGTTGGATTCTTTGTCGGTTTTAAAATTGACAAATCCGTATCAAGCACTATCTTTATTTGTTTAACGCGATAAAAATAATCTTTTTCTTTCCAAATAATTGAAACAATATCCCCGATTTCCAATTTATGGAACAAATAAAAAGTTAAATTATTCGGCGGTAAATATTTAAAACGATGGCCGGTTATTACGGTATTGCCGCCCTTGTCCGGACTGGAAGTTTCAGGAATATGCCACGCGCCTTGCGAAAGTCCGTATTCAGAGGAAACTGACTCAACAATTGGAGCGTTAACGCCGATTTTTTTAATAATAACACGATTTGGCGAAATACTATATTCGGACGTTGGCAAGCCTTTTGCGGTTATTTTCAATTCATTTTTTATAGCTTCTACGTCCTTTTTGATTTCTTCCACATCTTTTGCCTCCTCTGCGATTTTTTCATTAAAATAAATGTTATATTTCATTACAGGCCAAAACGGCAGTAAAATTAAATAAACCGCTAAAAAAACCGCGAATATTTCCAGCGCGAATAAAAGGATTTTTTTTATTTTTTTAGTTTTCATATTTACTTCATCTTCTGCTAAACTCACAACCGCAATAATTTTGGCGATATATATTCAAATCTTTTGAAAATTTTACTGCTTTTTTAAAACCGTCATTCTTTTTAAAATCATTATCTAAAAATTTCAAATTATATTTTTCTTCTAATTTCTTGCCAATCATCTTAATTGCGTTAGCGTCTTTATGCGGACTAACGCTTAGAGTGCTTGTGAAATATTTTATTTTTTCTGTCTTTGCCAAGCGAGCCGTTGATTCAAGTCTTTGCCGATAGCATATCCGGCATCTTTCACCTCTTTCAGGATTGGCCTCATACCCTTTTATTTGCTTAAGCCAATTTTCATGATTATAATCCCCGCGAATTAACTCTAAATTAAATTCCTTGGCTATTCTTTCAGTTTCTTTCAATCTGATATTATACTCTTCCTTTGGAAAAATATTAGGATTAAAAAAATACAAAATAAGTTCAAAATCCGCTTTAAGAAAATCACTGACATAAGCTCCGCAGCCCATACAGCAAACATGCAACAATAACTTAGGCTTTAATCTTTCTGAATTTAACATAAGCAATAATTGTAAATAAAAATGAACCCGCAACACCGGCGTAAAAATCATATTCCGATACCGTTCTTCCCGGCACAAAAGACTGAATATATTCCCCAAAAGCCGAATACAAAATTCCAACAGATAAGCCTAAAAATAATATTAATAAAAAATTTTTTATTTTACTTTCCAAAAGAGAATAAATTAACAAATAAGAAAAACCGCCAAACATTATTATATGGATAATTTTATCATACCATGTAATTTTTACGCCTTCATATTCCGGCGTAGGAAAGGCGACTAAAAACAAGACTAAGAATGCCCACGAACAAAACAAAATAATTCTTTTCTTAAAATTCATATTCTTTCTTGCTTTTGTTTTTTGTCAAGCTTATAAAAACTTATAACAATAATCAACATTATAATAATTAATAAAGCCAATGCAAACAACTTTCCCAGACTTTGTAAAAACAAGGCGCTTAAACCAAAAATACCGGCAATTGCGTAATAAATAAAAACAGTAGCTC
>JAGLLI010000091.1 GCA_023140595.1 Candidatus Parcubacteria bacterium | reverse complement strand
CCTTCTATTCCCTTTAAAAACATAAGATTCTCAGGGCTTGACAAATACCTTTTTGACAGGTAAGATGAGGCGATAAATAATAAAATTATTAAAAACAATAAAACAATTTCTTTTTTAAAAAATCTTTTAATTTTCATAAAATTAAGGAGGAAAATGGCTTATATTTTAATAATATTATAAAAATATTAATAATAAATTAAAAATGAAATTTTTTAAATATCTACACTGTTTAACAATAATTATCTTGCTAAATTTTAATTGCAATTTAGCGTTTGCCGAGTCAATCGCGCTTGCTGAATTACGGATAAGCCCGGATATGGAATCTTTTCTTGATCCGGAATATTTTATTATCCAAGTAAGCGGCAATTCAAACACCGGCGCTGTTAATCTGGCTGAAATTAAACTGCAATTTAATACTGAAACTTTAATTTTTGATTCAATTGATTATTCAGAAAATTTTTGCGAATTTAATATTTTTGAAAATATTGATAATCAGACGGGAAAAATCAATTTTATTTGCGCAACAACAAACGCAAGTAGAGAACAAACATTTTTGTTCTCTACATTTGATATCGCCAAAATTAAATTTAAAAAAATAAGCGCGGGCTGGAATAAAATCACTTTAAGCGATTCAAGATTCTTTTTAAACAACGGACTGGGCGAATCAATATTGCCAGAAACGGAAAGCCATAATTTTTATATTTATAAATAAAAAATCGTAGGAACGCGCCGCGGCGCGTTCCTAATGATTTTTTATTTTATTTCACAATATCCTCTACATCTTTAATTTCTTTTAAAATTTTCTTCTCAACCAACTCTATTTTCTTTTTAAGTATTGTCTTGGTTTTTAGTTTTTCCTGCCTGTATCCGACTTTTCTTTCGTATTTGCTTAATCTTAAAAATTCATTATCAATGTCTTTTGTGTAAGCGCTTAAATTATCATGCAAAACCTGCTCTATCTCAATTGTTTCTTTTTTTAATTTTCTTTTGATTATGCCGAATATAAATATTACCAAGGCAATAATTAAAAAAATCATAAATAATAAACTAACCAAAACCGTAAAATAATTTATTACAAAGGAGCCGATTACGGCAAATACCGCTGGAGTTGCTAAAAAACTGATTTTTTTACTTGGGGCGCTTTCAATTCCGTTATTGTTTTTTGCTATTGCCCAAAAAATATATCTGCCTTTATCAAGCTTTTCTAAACTTAAATAGAACCAATCTCCGTTTATACCGCTGCGTACGGCATCCTTGTAAATATCGCCATTGCTTTTTTGAATAAAAAGCAGAATTTCACTGTCCGCTGGCGCTGTTCCGTTTGCATAAAAATTGTCATTTGGTTTTATCTCTCTTGAATAATTTTTAATTTTTGGAGATTCTAAAGCGTTAATACTAAAATTAACCGATGCTATTCGCTCATTTTCGGCATTATCAACCGCTTTTACTATTGCCGTATGCTCCCCGACATTTAAATCTCTTAGCTGAAATTCAGTAATGTCCGCTTCCAATTCATAAACTTCACCATCTAGGCTTCCAACTAAAATTTCATATTTTTTTAATCCTGATTTTTCGTCTTTAGCGCTAAATTGCATTACCGGCCATTCGCCGATTTCAACTTCCGTGATTATTATTTCAAAAGGAAGCGGCGCTTCAGTATCTATCATAATTTTATAATGCGCGATTGTCCCCCATTTTCTGCTGTCTTTAAACTTGAGATGCAAATACCAAACGCCGTCTTCAACGTCTTTATATTCTTTGCTGTTGAAATCTCCGTCTGATTTTGGTCCGGGGTCGC
>JAGLLI010000090.1 GCA_023140595.1 Candidatus Parcubacteria bacterium | reverse complement strand
GTCAAAACCAATGCTTACGCCTATTATTCCGCTTGGCAATTCCCATGAAAATTTAACATTATTATTGTTGGACCATTTTTCACTGTCAGGATGAGTTTCTGATTTTATAATCGGCTTATTATATTCTTTTTCCACGGCTTGGGGTTCTTGCTTGGCAGGCTTAGCGCCTATGTCCTGTTTTGGAGCATCAACTTTTGGCGAAATAATATAACTTGCGCTGCCCATGCTGGCTAATATATTGGTGCCTTTGCCGTCATTTGCCAAAACCGCGCCAGACGCGAACCTAACTGCCGCTTTACCGGATTTTTTCGCTTTAAAAGTAATTTTAATTATATGCCCTGCCGTACCGACATAAGCCGGCGGCGGCAATCCTCCGCCAAAACGTATTGTGCCGCCGGAAATAGCAGGTTGAACTGTCCAAAACGGAAAAATAGAACCGCCATTTGAAACCGCGGTTGCGTCAAGCAGATTGGTGTCGTAATTTATTACGCCTTCAGCTGCGTTAATACCCTCGCCGCCGCCGGAATTCACTTTAACTGAAATAGAAAAAGTACTTCCGATCACGTAAGTTCCGACAGCCGGAGCTAAATACAAAGAAGCGCTGGCAGCCTTAGCCTCCTTAATCTGCGAAAAATTAAAAACCAAAAACAATAAAATTATTGAAAATTTAATTCTTGATTTATTCCTCCTTATTTTTTTGAACATTCTTTTTCTTTTTAATAGCTATCATTAAAAAAATCAATAAAATTAAGATAACAAGAACTCCTGTTATAAATAATAATATATATAAATAATTGTTTGAAGTTTTTTCAATCTTAGTCCGCAATTCTTCCGGAGGAACATACTCCACATAACGCTCATTACCCGCCTTGTCAATCGCCCTAACCTTTATTGTGCTTTCCAAATTTTGGTCTTCCAGTAGATACGGCATTGCGATTTCTTTCCATTCAGGGATATACGGCTTTTTGCCTGTTATTTTATCCCACCATGATAATTTCAAAGCAACTCCAAGTTTATGTCCTGCCATAATCTCCAAAACTTCATAGCGATCAATTCCAGACTGTTTATCGTTTGTGTAAAAATTAATATAATATTGATTTTCAAAGATTCCCTTATCGCGCCTTAATTCAATAATAAAAGGCTCCGGTTTTATTTTGTCGTTTCTAATTTGATTTTTCCATTCGCCTGGCTTTAAAACCGGACTGCTTAAAACTTTAAGCTTAATTCCGTTTGTTTCAAGATTATTTTCTGTGCCAAAGCCGTCATTTAATAAAACCTTTGTGATACCCGAAAAATCAATTCGAACTTCATCACGTTTAACGTTGCTAATGACGAATCTGGGAATCGCAAAAATTAATCTTGCAATTAAATTGCTTTTTCCGGGATCTCCAGGGATATGCCCGCAATAACCGCCTGGCACGCCGCCGATAAATGTAATGTTTCCTTTCGCGTTAGCTTCAATAATTTCTTTCTGCCCTGGCTTTTCAAGCCACAAATTAATCAAAGATTCACCTTCAATAAAATCAATCATGCTTAAATAATCATTGGGAAAATCAAGAGTAACAGACATTGTGTTTACGCACGCTTCAACATTATCAATTAAAACATCAACAGCGAAATTATCCCC
>JAGLLI010000009.1 GCA_023140595.1 Candidatus Parcubacteria bacterium | reverse complement strand
TTTTATTTAACGGCGGCAAGGCAAAGATCGTAAAAGTTTCAGAAGAAGCAATTGACGAAGAGAAAGAAAACACGGACGAAAAAAATCAAGCCGGACAAAAATCGGAACTTGTTGATTTGCCTGATATTAAAAAAATTAAATTTTTGCAAAAGCATAACGCGACCGGCCTTGCCGGAATAGAAATTCAGGCTACGCCTCCGGGCAAAAAAATAGGATCAGTTTCAATGCTTTCAGGCGGCGAGCGAGCCTTAACCGCGATTGCCTTGATTTGCGCGATTATCAGCTCCAATCCGTCTCCGTTTGTTGTCTTGGATGAAGTTGATGCCGCGCTTGACGAGGCAAACTCCGAGCGCTTGGCAAAAATTCTTGACGAGTTATCCATTAAAACCCAGTTTATAGTCATAACCCACAATCGCGCCTCAATGCGCCGCGCCAGCATCCTTTACGGCGTAACAATGGGAGACGATGGTATTTCAAAATTATTGTCGGTTAAGTTGGATGAGGTTAGTGGGAGATAAATTTTTTTAATTTTTCAAGTTAAAGTTTAGACTAAAATATACCAAAATAACAAATAGTCTTGACTTTTTTTTATTTTGGTGTATAGTGGTCTATATGTATAGAAAACAAATCAAACAAATTAAAAAAGACTTAGGCAAAAAAATGGTTTTTGTTGTTGGGCCAAGGCAGGTTGGCAAGACTTGGCTTGCCAAAGAAATTGCCAAAGACTATAAAAACAGCGTTTATTTGAATTATGACCATTTTGAAGACAGGGAAATAATAAAAAACGAAGAATGGCTGCCGGAAACAGATTTATTGATTCTTGATGAATTGCATAAAATGCCTGAATGGAAAAATTATTTAAAAGGAGTTTTTGACACAAAAAATGATAATTTAAAAATATTGGTGACAGGCAGCGCGCGCCTGGATACTTTTCGCCAAAGCGGAGATTCTTTGGCAGGGCGTTTTTTTACGCATCACCTGCTTCCATTTTCCCTTTCAGAACTAAGCGATACTAAATATAAAAATGATGTTGACCGTTTTATTGGGCGCGGAGGTTTTCCGGAGCCATTTTTATCAGAAACAAAAACAGACGCTGATCGTTGGCGTGCCCAGTATATTGACGGTCTTATCCGCACCGATGTTTTGGATTTTGAAAGAATTTATGATTTTAACGCGCTTAAAACAACTTTTGAATTACTAAGAAGAAGAGTCGGTTCTCCTGTGTCAATTAACTCAATCGCCAAAGACGTTTTAATATCTCCTGTAACGGTAAAAAAATATATAGATATATTTGAGGCTTTATACATAATTTTTAAAGTATCGCCTTATTCAAAAAACATTGCCCGTTCAATTCTTAAAGAGCCGAAAATTTATTTTTATGACACAGGGCTGGTGGTTGGCGACGAGGGAATAAAACTTGAAAATATGGCGGCGCTTAGCTTGTTAAAAAACGCATTGGCAAGAAATGATTATTTGGGGATAAAAAATGAATTAAAATATCTAAGAACAAAAAACGGGCAAGAAGTTGATTTCGCCATAAGCGAAAACGATGAAATTAAAAAAATAATTGAAGTAAAATTATCCAATTCTCAATTAAGCAAGCATTTAAAATATTTTTCAGAAAAATATAATCTAAAAGGCGCGCAGGTCGTAAAAAATTTAAAGAGAGAAAAAAGCTTGGGGAAAATTGAAATAAAAAAAATTGAAAATTTTTTAAGTGATTTGTATTTATAATTTTTAAACTATGCGATTAAAAGGAGGGAGGCTATTAATCTTGATATTGTTATTATCAGGATTTTTTATTGACATTTTGTCGTTTATAAGCTACACTTAAATTAAAGTTTATGAATATTAAAAAAGATGAGTACTTATTGAAAATTTATCAAAACAATAACGGAAAAGCGCCTTTCATAAATTGGCTTGAATCAATCAAAGACATAGTTATAAAAGCAAGAATAAAAAATAAGTTAAGAAGAATTGAGATAGGAAATTTTGGTGACTACAAATTTTTAGATTCAGGAGTATTTGAATTAAAATTGCACTTTGGCTCGGGTTATAGAATATATTTTGGAAAAATAAAAAATACCATTATTTTATTACTTTGCGGAGGTGACAAAAAAACACAAAAGAATGATATAAAAAAAGCAAAAGAATACTGGGAAGATTATAAAATTAATAATTAATATGCCAAAATCAATAAATTTTAAAGAATATTTAATAGAATCGCTTAAAGACCCAAAAGAGGCAAGCGCCTATCTTGATGTCGCGCTTGAAGAATTTGAAAAGGATGGAGATATGAAAACTTTTTTATTAATGCTCCGAGATGTTACCGAAGCTCAAGGCGGATTTTCTGAATTGGCAAGAAAGACAAGTTTAAACAGGCAAAATTTGTATAGAGTTTTATCAGGAAAAGGCAATCCGAGAATATCAACATTGGGAAGTATTTTAAATGGTTTGGGTTTTCGGTTTTCAATTAAAGCCAATTGTTAAATAATAATTTTTATCAATATAAAATATGAAATCAAAAGGAGGGAAATTTTTGATCTTGATATTGTTATTATCAGGATTTTTTTATTGTTTATGTTTAAACGCAAGCGTTTTGATTAATATTAACACGGCTAGCTTAGAAGATTTAGATGCATTGCCAGGAATCGGTTCAACTAAGGCGCAAGCGATTATTGATTATAGAAATACAAATGGTGATTTTCTTACAAAAGAAGGCATTATGCTTGTCTCGGGCATCGGCGATGTTACTTATGAAAATATAAAAGATTTAATTACTATTGATGAAATTATAAATACAGAGCAAGAAGCGGGCGCGGAAGATCGCGACAACGAGATTATTGAGGGCTTAGAAAAAACTGATGATAGTTTATCAGAGGAAAATAAAACAGATTTAAGCGCAAATCATAAACAAGAAGAATCAAGCGCGCTTGAGAACGAAAATTTTGATTACAAACTGGGCGATATTGTTATTAACGAACTGGTAAGCGATCCAACGGACGGCGAGGTGGAATGGCTTGAGTTATTTTGTAATTTAAACGAAAAAATAAATTTAACGGATTGGCACATCCAAGAGGGCAGCGGAGCAAAAACAAATTTAACAGGCGAGATAGATAATTTTTTTACAATTGAAAAGCCAAAAGGCAATTTAAACAACAAGGGTGATATTGTGGAGTTATATTATAACGATGTTTTAATTGACAGGGTGATTTACGGCGATTGGGAAGGAGTCAGCAACGCGCCAGTTGCGAAAGACCCTTTCAGCATTGCGCGAAAAATTGACGGCTATACGACTTTTAATAACCAAAATGATTTTAGCGTTACTGTGAATCCGACAAAAAATTCCGGTAATATAATAGAAGATGAACCCTCCTCCGCTGAAGCTACGGCGGGCAAGGATGAAACAGAAGAAGAGATTAGCGTCGCGGAAAAAGAAAATTATGATTATAGCGTGGAAATTTTAATTTCTGAAATATTGCCAAATCCCGAGGGAAACGATACTGAAGATGAGTTTATAGAGTTTTATAATTCAGGAGGCGAAGAAGTTGATTTAAACGGCTGGGTATTGGGAGACGAATCAAAAAAACGTTATAAGATTAAGTCAGACAGAAAAACAGGCAGCATTATTAAGGCAAGCGAATATTTTGTTATTTATCGCAACGAAAGCAAGATCGCCTTGAATAACACCGGCGACACGGTAAAATTATTTTGTCCGCTGGAAGATAAGCCAATTGCAGAATTAATATATGCAAAGGCAAAAGAAAACCAAAGCTATAATTTAGATTTGGAAGCAGGTGGATATTCTTGGAGCGAACATTTAAGCCCGGGCGAAAAAAATAATATAAAAAAAATCAACCATCCGCCGATGGTTGATTTTGATTGTCCGGAAAAAGCCGCGCTTGCAAGACCGGTTATTTTTGACAGTTCCGATACAATTGACGAAGATGAAGATGTGCTGGAATATTTTTGGGATTTTGGCGACGGTTTTACCAATACTTTAACCAATCCTGAACATACTTTTTTTGCATCAGGCGCGTACACTGTTAAATTAATTGTGCGCGATTTGGAGAATGAGGCTGTAAAAGAGAAAATTATTATAGTCGGTGAATTAAATGAAGAGAAAATAAGTAATTTAACAGATGATTTAGAGCAGGAAACAAATATAATAATTAACGAAATTATGCCGGCGCCTTTAGGCGCCGACAACGAGGAAGAATTTATAGAAATATATAATTATGGCGGCGCGAAAATAAATTTATTGAATTGGCGAGTTGACGACATAGACGGAGGCAGCAAGCCTTATTTATTCAGCGAGAAGTTTATTTTGGAAGCAGGTAAATATTTTGTTTTAGAGCGTGCTGAAAGCAAAATCGCCTTAAACA
>JAGLLI010000089.1 GCA_023140595.1 Candidatus Parcubacteria bacterium | reverse complement strand
GGCAGTAAAAGCAAAAATAAAACAAAAAAAGATGTTAATTTATTTTTCATAACATCTTTATTATAACATAAAGCCATACAAAAATACAAATTAAAAAAATTTTGAATTATGATTAAATTATAATTCAAGACAATTCATATTATCAAATTCATTATTAATTTTATCATTATATCTTTTTCTTTGGGTTTACTTTCCGCGACAAGCAAAGCCAAGGCGACAAGCGCGTTATCGTTTATCTTTTTTTCTCCTGTTTTACGATGCAAATAATTATTTAAATCCAAAAAATACACAAACAAAAACGAGGCAATTCTTTTATTTCCATCTGAAAACGGATGATCTTTGATTATTAAATAAAGAATATGCGCGGCTTTATCGTTCATGCCTTGATACAAATATTGCCCGCCAAATGTTTGATAAATTCCTTTGACAATTCCTTCAAAACTTCCATCACGAATATTGCCAAAAATATCACTGGCTTCTTTTTTGTTAATCAGCTCTTGTTTTATTTTTTTAATTATTTTTAAGCAATCTTCAAAATTAAGTTTTCTTTTTTCTTTTTTGCCTTTGCTAATTTTTAATTTATTTTTATCGTATGCTTCAAGCAATGTCAAAGATTTTGAATAACTTTTTAATAAACTTAAAATCTCAACTTCTTGCCCGATTAAATTTTTCTTTTTAGATTTTTCTGATAAAAAACTAATTGTTTCTTGCAGTTCTATAAACTTATTTTGGCTTTCTTTTAATCTCTTTTGATTTATCGCGTAACCTTTTAATAAATATTGCTTTAAGACATTTGTTGCCCATTGCCTGAATTTAATGGCATTTTTTGAATTTGTTCTGTACCCAACGGCTAAAATTATATCCAAACTATAAAATGTTACCGGTTTATCAGAATTTGCAATGTGCATTTTTTGCACATTGCTTTTTTTCTCAACCTCTTCATCTTTAAAAATTTTATTAATATGTTTGGTTATAACGGTTCTGTCTTTATTAAAAAGTTTTGCGATTTGACTTTGCCTAAGCCAAACCGTTTCATTTTCAAATCGCACTTTTAAATCAACTTGCTTGTCAAAAGTTTCATAAATAATAATCTCGCCTTTATTAAATTGTTCTTTTTTGTTTATACCCATGCTTTTATAATATCACAAAAATTTCTTTTTACAAATTAATTTAACTTTAATTTTTTATATGCTATAATAAAACTATAACTATAACAAAATAAAAATATAGTTCTTTATATACAATACGCGAAAAAATTCGCGGCCTAAAAAGGCTTCACCAAAAATTTATACAAGATTTGGATCAAATAATTTATAGCGGCGTTCCGTTTCCTTTGTTTTTATAAAAAATAAAGGTAGGAATCAAAGGGTAAATCTGTTTTGATTTTTTCTTTTGGATATATATCTAAAAAGACTTGAATTAAAACAGTCTGTTATAAAATTAACAGAACCTATTGTTTTGTCGCCAATTCTTGATATTGCTTGGTGGGGCTTTTTTAGAACAGGGCAATGCCCTATTCCTACAAAATCCTATGAAAATTTTTCCGCGATAAATAATATATATTTTAATATAAAACCGGCAGGAAGAAAAAACAGCGCTGACAATGAAGGAAAAATTAATCCTAAAACAATAGCCGCAAATAACGAAATTAGCAAAAACGGCAAAAGCCACAATACCAATATATTGCTAACAGGCGCAATCAAGGAAACAGTGCCGAAATTATACAAAAGTATAGGCGCGGTTATAATTTGCGCGGATAAAGTAATGCAAATCGTGTTAATTATAAAAATTGAAAAATTATTTTTAAACTTTTTAAATACAAATATTTTTTCCAGCACCCGTTTTATTTTTGGATAAATATAAATAATCCCGAGTACCGCTAAAAAAGAAAGTTGAAAACCGATATCGTCACGCAACAAGCGCGGATTAATTAACAATAAAATTACCGCCGCCAATAAAAGCGAATTGGCGATTTTATTTAATCTTCCAATTTTTAAAGATAAAAGCAATAAAAATCCCATTAACCCCGCGCGCGTTGCGCTAGCTGGCGCGCCGATTAAAATTATGTATAAAAATAAAAAAAATCCGCTTGCGTAAAAAGCGGAATTGCGATTCAATCCTGCAAAAATCAAAAAAAACATAAGCAAGGCGACAATAATACTAATATGCAATCCTGAAATAACCGCAATATGGCTTAGTCCGCTCTTGGAAAAATTTTCTCGCACCTCCACTGATAAAGCGCGCTTGTCTCCTAAAATAATCGCGCGCGCAAAGTCAGATTCATTTTTGTTTAAACTGGAATTAATAAGCAACCGAACTTTATTTTTAAACAAATAAATATTTTTGTAAAACTTGGCTGTAATATTATTTTCAACAAATTGATTATGGCTTAAAATTTTCGGGTAATAACAAACCGAATAAATATCATAGCGCGCCAAATAACGATCGTAGCTAAAACCTTGATATTTTTCAGGAGCGCGCAAAACGCAGATAAATTCCAGTTCATCGCCATACGCAAAAACCGGATACAAATCAACGCTTACTAAAATTTTGCCTTTAACACCTTTAATTTTATCATCAACCGTTTTAACTTTAATTTCCAATTTCTGGTTTGTTTGGCGTATGTCAGGCTCTTTTACAATTACGCCGATAATTTTGTGTTCGCCGCCGTTATAATACCAAATTCTGTCAGGATAATTTTTAGGCAAACCAATTGAATAGCGCCAACAACCAAAGAAAAAAACAGTGAAAAAAATTAATGTTATACGCGCTTTTTTGCTTTTTGGAAAATAAAAAAACAAAGCTAAGCAAAACAAGCCAAGCGCAAAAAAAATCAGGTCATGCCTGATTATTTTTTGCGGTAAAAATGAAGCAACAAAAATAGAAAATAAAAAAACCAAAAGGCTCGCGAAGAAGATTTTTGATTTGTTGTTTATCATTATTTTTTATATAAACAAATAAATCCGGCTTCCATTAAATAGAAGCCGGATTTCTTGTGGCTTAGATAATATAACTATTTTTTCAAATCAATATTCTCCTCTATCAACTTTAAGGCTTTGCGAGCAACGTCTTTATACTGAAAATTCACCATTGCGTGCTCGCGAGCGTTTCTGCCCATTTCTTCGCGTAATTTATCATCTTTTAATAATCGCAAAGTATACTTAGCCAATTCTGTTGTGTCGGCTCTATAAGCGAAAACTTTTGGTTCGTCAAATTTAATCTTATGATCAGCTTCAAAGCCCATGCTTTCATAAGCCCATTCCTCGGTTAGCTCCACGCGATTTGCAACGCGCGCTAAAAAACCGGTTTTGCCGTGGACAATTGTATCAACCGGACCGCCGACATTAATTGAAATAACCGGAATTCCGCAGGCTTCCGCTTCCATTTGAATCATGCCAAAACCTTCAAGCCTTGAAGGGGCCGCGTAAATATCGCAGGCTGACAATAAATAAGGCATAAAATCGTGCGAAAACGCTCCGGACAAATACTGAATCTTTCCTCTGTCAAGTCCCAATTTATCAATTAGCACATCCTCTTCCTGTCCGTGTATTTCAGCTGATTCACAATCCCAATATTTTAAAATATACTTCCAATCTTTAAATTCCTTGTCAACTTCGGCAAGCGCGTGAAACATTTCTTGCGCGCCCTTGCTTGATACATCGCCGCCGACCGTCAAAATCATTTTTTCATGCGGCTGCACGCCAAGCATCTCGCGCAATTTTATAATTTTAGGGTCGGTTTTAGGAATCGGGCGCATTTCTTCAGCGTCAAAGCCAATCGGCAAAGTATTAAAATTTTTAATATCAACCCCGTCTCTTTTGTATGTATCTGTAACCCAATTACTGGTTGTAAACACAAGCGGCAAACGGCTAATCGCGTCATGATAATTCGCCACCCAGCCGTCAGCCACAAACCAAGGCACTGGAATCACGCCATGATTTTCCGGACTGTGAATAATATCCGGCGTATATGTCCAACATCCAACGCCGATTGCGACATCCGGCTTAAAAGCGTCAAACACCCATTGTTTTTGAAAACTAGGAGCGTAATGACATGGCATCGCGTCAACTCCAAGTTCTTTTAACCCGCGATAAAGTAAATTTCCTTGAATACTTAAACCATCCGGCTCAGGAGGATAAGCATGTAAAACCGCTATTTTCATAAAAAATTCTGAACACGCAACATGCAATA
>JAGLLI010000088.1 GCA_023140595.1 Candidatus Parcubacteria bacterium | reverse complement strand
ATAACCGTACATTTCTGCGACTATTCGTTTCTTTTCTAATAATTCTTTTTCTGATAATTTGTTAATAATACTATCACTATCAGACTCTAAATAATTTTTTTTATTTTTTACATAATTAAAATAAAAAACCGTTTTTGGTTTTATTTTTTTTTCTTTAATCAATTCATTAATTGCCAAATGAACCGCGATGTGCCGCTCGTGTCCATATTCTCCATTAGCGCCATGCGTAAAAATATAATCAAATTTATTAAAACCAATTTTTTTTAAAATAATTTTTTTAGCTTCCTGCTTAGCCTCTTCCAAATTTAACTTGCCATTATCATCCAAATCGGCAATAATGCTTTTTGCGCCGCAATATTCACAGACACGTTTAAATTTTGGCGCGCGATCGCGATCGCTTGCCCGACACAAAGAAAAAATCGTCCAATCAATTTTCTTGTTCCGCGCGATTGTCCCGCCCATCCAAATCGTTTCGTCATCAGGATGCGCGATCACCACCAATACCTTTTTATTGTCTTCCAGCTTCATCTCACTCATAATACATTAATTATATCAGGCTTGGGGGTTTTTTTCAACACCCTGCGTGCCCACCAACAAAAAATTAAATAATTAATTTAAAAATTTTTCAACTAAAGATAGGTGTAAATTTTATTAAAAGGATTTTGGCGCAAATTTAAAAGCCCCGATTTTTTTAAAAGTCAACCGGGACTTTGTGTATTAATTTATACAACAACCGCCAATAAATTATCTAATCCGCAAAAGACATTGGCATAAATACTTTTTTAATGATAATAATTTTAATTTTTTAATAGAAGATTTTTTCCATTCATTAACATCTAAACCTATTTTATTTAAAAAATCATCGGCATGTCCCAAAATAATATCTTTGTCGCGAGTACCTCTATATAATAATTCTTTAGGCATCATATCTTTATTTTCAAATTTTTTTAATTGATCCACATAATCATCATTATTTTTAATAAGATTAAGCCCGTAGATAATAGAAGAAAATTTGCAATCCGTCTCCGTTCCTATAACACCTTCTTCTGTTAGCGGTAATTTCCAGCCGAATTTTTTTATAAAATTTATTCTATTTTTAGAACTAAGAAATTCGGGATGATATTTAAATAAAGGCAAACTTTTAGCTATAACCGCGTTGTCGGTAATTTTAGGTCTTGGGATTCTAAATTTGTCAATATCCGCCTTATTTAAACCTGCCTCGTCAGACAGATAATTTATCCATTCATCAAAAATTTTACTCCAGCCCAAAAGAGTGTTGTACTTGATATTTTTAGTTGCATTTCTGAAACCTAAAATTTTTTTCCAATTACGAAAAACTTCCATTTCATCAATTGTATTGCCAGTCATAATATATTGTATATCTTTCTTTTGGTTTAAAATTTTATTTAGCAACACTTCTGACTGTATATTGCAAATCGCACAAACCGCTCTCGCCATGCCTGTTTTTAGCAGACCTTGCCTGTATAATTCGCCAGTGACATTTTCACCGCCGAAATCATCCACAATCCATTCAAAGTTAACTCCTTCTTTTTGTAAAAAATTAATTATAATTCTACGATTTTTTTTAACAGATGCTGTGGCTAAATGGTTATTAAAAGTAATAATTGTCAGCTTATTAAATATATTTTCAACGGCATAAAAAGACGCTAAAAGTAATACAGTAGTAGAATCTTTACCGCCGCCCCAACTTATTAATACATTAGCCGGCTTAACAATCCTGACCTTTGGGTATTTATCCATTCTAAATTTAAAATTTTCAGTAACCCACATCCTTTTTCCTCTTCTTAATTTTTTTAATCTTAAAAAAAATTTTTTAGCATCATCTTTAATAATCTTAGTTTCCTTTTTCATTTTCTCTCCTTTTTCTTTAATTATTAATGAACACCATTATAAAATATATTTAATTCTGTCTACAATCCTTTTGATTTAAAATTTGGTTGTACGGCTTTAATCGATTTAAATATAATTTGTTATACAAAATTTTACTTAATTTTCTTTTATAACTTTTAGTTATTGTAAATAATTTATGAAACAAATTCCTTAAATCTTAAACATGCCTCTTTTATTTTATTTTTTGGTTCGCGATAAGCTATTCTTATAAAACTGCCCCATTCTTTTCCATAATCCAATCCGGGAACAACCACGATATGTTTTGATAATAATAATTTTTCAGAAAATTCAATTGAATTTTTATAATTTTTTAACCTTAAAAACATATAAAAAGTGCCTTCCGGTTTTATAACTTCTACCTCTGATATTTTGCTTAATAAATTAAAAACTAAATTTCTTTTAAGCTTGTATTGATCTATGTGTTTTTTAAGACTTGCTTTATAATTATTTTTAAACAAATCATGCGCCGCATACTGAAAAGGGGTTGGCGCGCAAAATAAAATCAATTGATGAAGCGGCAAAATTTTTTCAATTACATTTTTTTCCGCCACAATCCAGCCTATGCGCAATCCAGTTGCTGAAAAAGATTTAGATATGCCATCCACTACAATAACATTTTTTGTAAATTCTTCTGGTGAATAAAATTTACGATTATAAATATAATTTTTGTAAATTTCATCGGACAATATGGTTATACCGCGGCAATCAGCGATTTTGCTTAATTCTTCTATTGTTTTTTTATCCGCCACCCATCCTGTCGGATTATGCGGTGAATTAAATACTATTAATTTTGTTTTATCTGTTATCTTTTTTTTAATTTCTTTGATATCAAGATAAAATTTATTGCCTGATATTTTTAGCGGCACAAATACTGATTTTCCACCACAAAAATTAACGCAATTTTGGAATATAAAATACGATGGTGAAATAATAATAACTTCATCACCTGGATTAACTAAACTCGCGATAACTAAAAACACCGCCTCGCTTACGCCAGCCGTAATTAAAGCATTATCCTTTTTATTATAACGCAACCTATTTTTAACGATTATTTTTCTGAGTTCCGGTATTCCTGCAGTAGGACTATAAATAGTTTTATTACTTTTTAACGCCCTAATCGCTCCCTCTCGCAAATTTTTATTTATATTTTCACATGGAAAACCAATAGCAAAATCAATTAAATCATTAAATTTAAACGCTTTGGCTTTATCGTGAATATATTGGGTTAGGTTTATTGACTGTCCGCATATTCTTTTTGAAAATAAAGTTTTCATACAATTTATAAGTGTTAAAAAATTAATTTTTTATAAAACTCTGTACTTGCCGTATTATCTCACGGCTAACTATAATTTCACCTTTCTTTAAATTCTTATTTCTGTTACGAATAGTATTTTCACCCGCAATTCTAACCTTTTTGCCATCTTTAGTTTTTGAATTTTTAATAGTTTTAATAAGTAATTTAATGTTTTCTTTAAACTCACCAGTTTCCATTAATAAATCAGGTGAAAATGCCATAAATATATTTCCCCATCCGTTATTTTCATTGTGTCCCACAAAACCTGCCCCTGTCCATAAACCGGCAAAAATCTCAATCATCATAGCTAACCCCGAGCCTTTATACGATCTATCAAAAGTTAGCATGGCTCCTTTTGATGCTTCTTGGGGATCTGTTGTAATGTTGCCTTTATTGTCAATAGCTACATTTTGAGGAATTCTTTGACCTAATATTTTAGCATTGCTTATAGCGCGAACACTGATGGCCGATGTAGACATGTCAAATATTACAGGGCAAGGATTTGCTGGCATCCCTATGGCAATAGGATTTGTGCTAAAAATTGGTTCAATGCCATTGTGAGGCGCAGTGCTTTTTATCGCCCGTGTCATTATAATGCTAATTAAATTTTTTTGAGCAATCTTTTCTAAAAAATACGAAAGGCATCCAGATGAAGTAAAACTCCCTTTTGTTCCTACTATACCGAAGCTGTTTTTTTTAGCTAATCCAATGACTTTATCCATAGCCAATAAATTGACTAATATTCCAGGGTTATTGTTAGCCTCTATAATAATTGAAAATTTAGATTTATTTATAAAACTAACTTTTTTAGAATACTCTTGCGTAAGGACACCTTTTTCGCCAACCAGTAAACCAATACCATGAGAAATTTTTCCAGATAATTCACCAAAAAGAATCGTGTCTGTTATTAAATCAGTTTCTGTTTTATTAAATTTTTTTAGTAAAGCTTTTTTAACTATGCATTTTAACTCTTTTACTTTTATTTTCATGTATATTATTATTTTGATAAATATTTATTTTAAAAATAGCTCTAATAAACAATATATTAATATTTTTAAATAATTTCTATTTTTTTTATATATATTTTAATAATATTTTAAAAATTAGCTTAAATTAAACATTATTTATACTTTTAGTGTATATAAAAAATACATACAACCGGTTAAAATTCATACAGCTATTGTATATTTTATTTTATGCTTTATACTATTAATTATGAGACTTACTTTAAAAAAATCATTAACTAAGGCGGGGATAACAGAAAAACAAGCCAATGTTTACTTGGCTTGTTTAGAGTTGGGTTGCGCTACAGCGCCAGAAATTGCTCAACGATCTGAGATTAAACGGGTTAGTGTTTACGGTGTATTGGACGAGCTCGTTAATCGAGGCTTGCTAAGCTATAATATGAAAGGAAGATCAAAAATATTTCAAGCACAGAATCCCAAAATTATTCTTAAATTAGCTGTTGAAAATAAAAATATAATTTCAAACATACTGCCTCAAATTGAAAGTATATTTGCTACTCATAATTTAAAGCCTCGTTTTCAATTTTTTGAAAGCGCGGAAGGAATCAAAAGAATTTATGAAGATGCTCTGCAATGTCGTTCTAAAAAAATATTGCATATCACAAAAGTAAAAGATTTTATTGATTTTCCGGGTAAAAAATTTACCAAAGAGTATATTATTGAAAAAGCCAAGAAAGGAATAATTTCATATACGCTTTTTCCAAAGTCAGGAGATATATATAATGATATTTATGGCAGGAAAAGTAAAAAATGGAAAAGAGAAGTGCGTTATCTCCCGCCTAATATTTTTTATACTTCAATGGTTATGATATATGACAACAAAGTTGCTTTTATTTCCGCTAAAAAAGAAAATTTCGGATTTATTATTGAAAGCAAGAATATCTCCAACACCCTAAAGGCTTATTTTGAATTTATGTGGAATATGGGTTCAAAGGAACCGGAAGAAAATTGTTAAAATAATTAATTTACGGTTTCCCCGCTATATCTATTTCCGCTGTACGAAATAATTAGATAAAATATAAAATAAATTAATATTACAAAAAAAATCAAGCTTTTATTTAAACTTGATTTTTTATTTCGTCAATATTAAGCGAGTATAAGTGTAATTCTAATATCTTGACATATATACTTGTATCTATAAAAATAAACAAAATTTACTTCTCCTTCTTCTTCGGCAACTTAATTTCCTTTTCAACATCTGTCACTTCTTTGCTAATAAACTCTTCGGAAATGTCCAATGACTCTTCCAGCTTTTCCTTTACTTTTCTTTCCGCTTCTGAAAAACCTGGTTTCTTATCCGCCATCTGCACCAGCTCTTCCAGCTCTTCTCTTAATGCGGAAAATATTTTTGATAACTTTGTCTTTACTTCAGCGGTTTCGCGCATAATCCTTGCTTTTTCTTCATTAAATTCTTTTCGCTGATACATAATATATGAAACAAGCAAAGCGATTATTATTAAAAGAGTTATTATAATCCACAATCCGAATCTATCTATAATTGACAAAGAAACCACTGATAAAAGATATTTTGTGCTATCCAAACTTTGCGCTCCGCGATCGTCAATCAATTTTGCCCATACCTCATACATGCCTTTTTCAAATTCATCTTTATGAAAATAAGACCAATTGCCTTCATCATCGGTTTTAACGCTTGCCTCAGTCGTATCCTCGCCTTCTTTTTTAATATATATTTTTATTGTTACTTGCGGATAAAACGATGTGCCCCTGATGATTAACTCTTCTTTTTTATTTATAACTTTTGGGATACTGGTAATAATCGGCGATTTTAAGGGCTCTACAATAAAACCAATGCTGGATGAGGCGGTATTTCCGGCCTTGTCATATGCAACCACCTGTGCTTTGTGCCTGCCCGGAGCAAGCGGACGCAGTTGATAATATCCTTTATCCATTTCACTCGTATTAATTTTTTCACCAACATCATCTATTGAAATTTTATAATAATCCAAACCGGACGCTTTGTCTTCGGTTTTAAAACGCAATTTCGCCGTAGGATTAGTCGGGTCGCCGTTGCTGTCATAAGCTATGTCAAAATCTTTTGGCGGAGTGGCGTCAACTAAAAATTTACGATGCGCTATCTGTCCCCAGCCTGATTTATTTTTATATTTAATATGAAAATATTGTTCGCCGTCCGCCACATCTTCATCAAAAACCACATTTTCAATTATGCCGTCTGACTCTGGTCCGGGGTCTGAATCAGGAATATCAGTAATCAAAAAACTTACTCCTGTTAAATCCGCTAAAATTTTCCAAGTGAATTCCGGATTATTGTTTTGATACCAAATATCTTTTTCAAGATGAGTTTCCGACGAAATATCAGGCAAAGGCGGCAACAATCCTTTTGGAGCGATATCTTCTTCTTTTGGCTTTGGTTTTGGTTTTGGCTTTTCTTCTGCTTTTTCAGCCTCTGTGATATTAAATTTGGCATTGCCAAAACCGCTAAAAATATTCGTGCCTTTGCCGTCAGCCGCTAAAACTATTCCAGAAGAAAACTTGACTTCTGTCGCGCCGACTTTTTTAGCTGAAAAAGTTATTGTAAAAATAGTACCATTGGAACCTTTATACGGACCCGGAGAACCGCCGCCAAAACTGATTGAGCCTGCCGAATTGGAATAAGTCGGGTCGGTTGTCCATAATTTAAAAATTGAACTTGCATCTGATAATTTTGAAACAGTTAAATAAGAGCTGTCATATTTAATCAGACCTTCTGCCGCGTTGATGCCTGTACCGCCTCCGCTGTTAACCGCTACTGAAACAGTAAAACTACGTCCGACATTGTAATCACCGGCGCTTGGAGACAAAAATAAAACCGCTCCTCCAGTCTGCGATGAGCAAGGAGTAAACGGTAAAAAACCGGCTAAAAACAATAATAAAAATAAAAAAACGCTAATAGCTTTTCGCATAAAAATACTATTTTAAAAAAATTTTAAAAATTATTCAACATTAACCGCGATTTTTTTCTTTCCTTGTGATTGCAAAAGTAATAAAGGCAGGCGCAAAGTTAATATGCCTTTCTTGAATTTGGCTTCAACATCGGACACATTTATTTCCTGCGGTAAAATAATTTGCCGATAAAATTGCCCCCATTGGCACTCTGAACGGAGATATTTTGAATTTTCATCTTCATCGGCATAGTCCGATAAATCCGGCTGTTCAATTTTTCCCTGAATAGTAACAACATCATTTTCGTTTTCAATGCTAATATCAATATCGCTTACTTCCACGCCCGGAATAGGCGCCACAATAATAATATCTTCTGCTGTTTGAAAAATATCCACTTCCAACTGCATAAAACCGGAATTTTTATCTAAAACCCCGTCTTTTATTTCATCTGCGTCGGTTTTTTCTTCCACCTTAACTTTTAATTTATCTAAAAAGCTCATACTTAATAAATTTATGATTTTTTAATATAAATATTATACCATAATTTTTGAAATTTACAAAATAAAATCATTAAAAAATTGACAAAGATTTTATATATGTTATGCTATTACTAAGTATTACTAAATAATTAATTAAAATATTATGTTAAGAACTACAAAATTAATCACAATATCCATATTGCCTGATCTTTTAAAAAAAGCGGAAAAACTGGCAAAAGAAGAGGATCGCACCAAAAGCGAACTTTTTCGCGAAGCTCTGCGCATGTATGTTGAGGAAAGATCGCGCCAAAAAAATCTTAAAATGTTCTCTCAGTCGCTTGAAAAAATGCGAGCCAATGTCAAAAAAACAAATTCAACAAAAACGGATCAAATAATAAAAAAAACCATTAAAGAAATCAGGAATCCTATCTTTAAGGCAAAGTCAACCGAATGATTAAAATTGTGCTTGATGCCAATATATATGTGAGCGCTATTTTAAGTCCCAATGGAAAACCGTGGCAAATTATTGATTTGGTGAAAAATAATAAAATAAATTTACTAATCTCCCTTGATATTCTTTCGGAAATTAAACAGGTCATGCTTTATCCGAAAATCGTAAAACTGCACAGATGCGATAGCAAAGAAATCACGGAATTTCTTGAAAGACTTTTAAGCATTGCCATTGTTACTCCCGGAAATTTAAAAATCAACATAATCAAAGAAGACCCAGCGGACAATAAATATCTTGAGTGCGCTATAGAAGGCAACGCGGATTTTGTTATCTCCGGCGATCATCATCTTACAAACCTAAAAATATTCCAAGGAATTAAAATTATAACTCCAGCTATGTTTTTAAAATTAATGGATTATTAATTATATAGCTAAATTATACTCTGTGGATAATAGTTTTTTACTTCTTCAAATCTTTCCCCATCTTCCACGCGATATTAAAGATTGGCAGCATTGATTTAACTAATTCTTCTGATTCAATAACCACGATAAACGGCTCATCCTCAAAAGAAGTGATGGCTAATTTGTTATTCCATATAGTAAAATCCATATTAGCGTCTTTTAATTCAGGAGAAATTCTATATTCTTGTCCGATTTTTAAGAATTCTTTGCCAATCTCAATATTTCTCGGATGATCAGGCGCTAAATGACGGCTTTTGGGATTATACAGACCTTTTTTTATTCCATTAATCCATGTATCAATTGAATTGGGAAAATATTTTTCAATTATATGATAATTTGAAATAAAAAACGGTTTTGGAGCTCGGCTCATTTCTTCATAAACATTCCAAATACCTTTTAATGTTTCATGATAAATTATTTTCGGTCTTTTCTTGCCTTTGCTTTTTAACGTTCTAAAAATCGGCAGCATTTCCGAGAAATTTTTAGCTGTAATTTGCAGTTTATTAAGAATAATTGACGGATCAATAGCTTGATACGCGTTTATTTTTTGATTTGGCGCTTCGCTTGCGTGTCCCCGTTTAATTAAGCCTTCTAAAACAACATAAATAATCGGCCGCTTAAGCTCGGTTATCTTGGCGATTTCCGTAACATTCCCGCGTCCAAGCTCAAGCAATGCAAGATAAACCCGCGCTTCCTTGTTTGTAAAATTAGCTTCTTCTAAAAGTTTTAATAATGTTTGATCCATAAAAACAAAATAGCATGCCCTATTAATTTTGTCAATATTTTTGATGAAAAAATATAAATATCCTTTATCTTAGCTATTTTAAAGCATTTATTGTTATAATATTATTGACATTTTAGTGATTTCTTTTTATGATATATTATTCTGTTTGGAATAATTGGATGATCTTTGACAATTTGAAGGGGGGGTAAAAATGAAAAATATAAACAAGAAGCTTGAAAAAGAGTTAAACGCCATTAGACATAAATGGGAAGAATATTATAGCGCTTTGGCTGGTATTTTTCAATTATTGCTATTTAGCGCAACGATCATAATAGTAATATTCTTTCCAAATTCTTTTGCAAATTTTATGTCTACTATTACATGTAAAAAAATTATAACTGTGTCTTGTTTTTTATGGTTCCCATTTTGCATAAAGTTTTACATGAAAAATATAGAAAAACAAGAAACACATAATCTTTTAAAAAATTCGCAACTCAAAAAATCGGAAGGAGGTAAAAAATGACAAAAATTATAAAAGAACTTGCGAGAATTAACTGGAAAATAAATAAAATGAAAAATCAAAAAATATTAGATTTTTTATTAATTATCATCTTTTTTATTTCAGTGGTTATACTTTCAGTTGCTATAGTTTTTATAGCATTAACTTGGGATGGTGCTATGAAATTAATATTAAAATATTTGTTGGTTAATAATTTGATAATCCTAACAATTATTTTTTGCTCTTTGTTTTTGTTCTTTTTTCTACTAGCGGCATATAGATTGTTTCTTGTATACGATGATATTAAAAAACTCCCAGAGGTTATTATTTCAAAAGCGGAAAAATTTATAGAAGAGTTTCCAAAAGCAAAAATAATTCTTACCCAGCTTATCCATGAAGCAGAAAACAAGGATGACGGCAAAGAGTTGTTAAAAACATTAAAAGAATTTCAACGGCTCAGGAATTTGGAAAACACACCAAAATATTTAGCTAAAAAAGCCGAAGAGGAAATCGCAAAAGCAAAAAAAGAGGGGGACCTGTTAAAAAAGAAACTGGGATTAAGTTAAATTGCTTAATTCCAAAAAAACAAAAGGCGGAACCGTAAACGGATCTGCCTTTTTTTATAATTAAAATTTGCAACATATTATTTATTTTTTTTCAAAATTTTTTTAACCTCTTTATCAAAATCAGATTCATATAATTGATCTTGAATCGGCCTGTATTTTTCAAACTCGCTTTCAGCAAACGCCTTGGCGATTTCTGCTGTCACTTTTCCGGCATTCTCCAAAATATCCGCTTCATTAAATTTCAAAAAAGCATTTAACTTCTCAGACCAATCTTTCATCGTCATTGGAATTCCTTTTTCAGCTTGATGTTCCGCGTAGTCAAGATACATTGTCACAATTCTATTAAGCGACTTTATTTCTTTTTCATTGATATAATTCTTCGCGATTGAAACATCGGATTTTAAAATTTTTCCGCGCGGAGCTTTTTTCCATGTTGTAAGCCCCATATAATCTTTTTTATAATCGGCTCTTTCGATGATAAGTTCCGCGGCGGTGTTGCCGTGCGCGGCATAATGAAGTTTGTTTTGAACAGTGGCAAAAAATGTTTTTGTTGTGTGTGAACGAACATCATAATCCATTGCCATGGCGTAAATATCAGTAATTTGCTGATAAAAATTTCTTTCACTTTCGCGAATGTCGCGAATTTCAAGAATCAAATCCTTAAAATATTGTTTGCTTAAATATGCCCCGTTTTTTAATCGCTCATCATCCAAAACATATCCTTTTACCGCGTAATCTTTTAAAACTCTTGTCGCCCATTTTCTAAAATCTGTTGCTCTGCTAGAATTTATTTTGTATCCAAGTGAAATAATTACTTCTAGGTTATAGTGATCAATTTCTCTTGAAACCTCTCTATTTCCTTCTTTTTGAACTATTCGGAATTTCCGAATAGTTGCCTTTTCTTCCAATTCTTTTGATGCATAAATATTTTTCAAATGCTCATTTATATTTGGAATATTTACATCAAAAAGCTTGGCAATTAATTTTTGCGTTAGCCAAACATTTTCATCCTGCACTCGCACTTCAATTCCATCCTCTCCTGCTTGAGAAGTAAATATCAAAAATTCCGCCACGCTATTTCTAATGGTTAATTTTTTCGTCATATATTTATCTTGAATTATGATTTTTTTATTCGTCATATTATTTAGTATATTATAATAATGCTAGAATTTCAAGAAAAAAATCTTTTCCGCTAAACCATCATAAATCTCCAAATAATTATCAGCCAGCTGTTTTAAATAAATACAGAAAATTTCAATATTTTTTCATTTCCATAATTACTAATTATTTTAGTATTTATAGAAACAATATAGTACAGCAAATTACGACTATTAAAAAAATTTGTCAATATTTTTGATGAAAAAATACAAAAATCCTTTATTTTAGCTATTTTAAAGCGTTTGGTATTATAATATTATTGACATTTTAGTGATTTCTTTTTATGATATGATATTCTGTTTAGAATAATTGGATGGTCTTTGACAAAAAAAAGGGGGGGGGTGCCATGAAATTAAACGATAAACAAAAAATTTTGGAAAAAATTGAATGTGTCATGAGAATGTTAGCACTGATAATAATAATGTCAGCTTGTGTATCGTACGATTTAATAAAGAATGACAAAAAATACCTTTTTATATGGATAACAATTACAGGAGGATTTATCTATCTGCTCTTTATTTTTATGAGTAAAACGCCAAATTTTTTGGAGGGATTTTTTCTTTTCTTTTTTTCAATATTACTTGGTATGGGCTCAATTATTACTCTTGGAGCGAAAAAATTAGAAAAATTTGATTTAAAGGACAGAGACGAAAAAATTATCTGGAATATTTGGTTAAAAAAACAGATGGAAAAATTAAAAAAATAAAAAAAGAGGAAGCCAGATTTAAAAGAAACTGGAATTAAGTTAAATTGCTTTGTTCCAAAAAAAACAAAAAGGCGGAACCTTGAGCGGATCTGCCTTTTTTAATTTTTGAAAAATTTTCAAAATCACGCCCCGAAGGAAGTGCGCCCCAAGGGCATTTCCTGCGGGGCACCCTTGGGGTATAAATCCTAAATCAATTTCACCCCGTCCAGTAAAAAAGCATGATACTAAAATCTGTTAAGTTTACCGTGCCGTCGTGGTTTTGGTCGGCACATTCATCGTCTGTTCCCCAATGATAAAGCAAAATGGAAAAATCGGTTAAATTGACTTTTCCGTCATGGTTTAAATCGGCGCCTTCGCAAATGCCGGACGGCTCAATTTGAGCGGCGCCGATATTAGCTTTTACTATTACGCTAAAATCGCTTGTTCCGGCGTCAACAATCGTAGTGCGAGCTTTTACAAGATATGGCCCGTCAATTAAATTATCTGTATTTAAAAACAGCGACCACTCTCCGCTCGCGCTTGCCAAGCCGTTTTTTTTTGTTATTTCAGAATCCAAGATATCGTTGCTTTTTTCCGGATACAGCCAAACTTCAACAGTACTTCCCGGCACTGTTTGTCCGAAAGCTTCAATGACTTGCCCTGCAGTAACGTTTGATTTTGTTAGGCTAATTGTCGGCGACAAAATAATATCGGAAATTGTTGTCTGGGTTCCGGCTTCCATAAAAAAAGTGGTTGAAAAAGTATTTGATCTTCTTGCCATTGTGTCCGCGGCCCAAAGCCCGAAAGTATATATTCCGCGGTTTAAAACCTCTAAATACGCGCCAAAATCAGCCTGCGTTCCCGCTAAAGATCTGCCAACCTCAATACCGTCTTTAAGCACTACGACCTCTGTTCCAGAATAAGCCCAGCCCGTAAACACGACTCCCGGAGCTCCTGGCGGCGGCGGATACGGCAAATAATTGCCAGCGTCGTCTCCAATTCCTCCGCCTCCGCCTCCGCCGAATCCGGAGCCGCTGCCTCCGCCGGAACTTGTTCCGTCGCCATCCGCATCAGGGTCATCTCCGCCCGTCCCATCATCTTCTCCGCCGCCTTCGCCTTCTGCCGCGTTAATTGAAAATGTAATATAATAATCAACACAGTCTAAATTTAAAATCGGCGTTCCGGAAGCGGTTATATAAGGAGTCGTGCTTGCGTAAACACACTCATGCGTATCATTAAACACTCCGTCACTATCCGTGCAGCGCACATAATATTCATAATTTCCGCCATTTACAAAACCGTCAATTATTTTTGTATGATTAATATAATACGCGGTTGAACTTGCATAAGAAAAATCTTCCGCCATTGCCGCATACGAAGTTCCGGAAGCGGTTGCGTAGCGGCAACGCGCCGGGTAATTGCTTTGCAATGATATAATAGTTTGCGTGGTGCCAAAATTTAACCAGCCAATCGGCGAAGCTCCTAAATATCTTTTACGAGACAAAGCGCTAAAATTAACCGGATCCGCGGTTACCACCATAATTTGTGCTCTTTCAATGTAAGCATCAATTGAATCATAGGTTCTAACTGTAATACGATAGGAATCAAGCGCCGCGGGATTAATTATTTGTTCTTGTCCTGATTCTCCATGCTCGGCATTTGCTCCCAATTCTATTTTTACGTATTTACCGGCAACAACGCTGTCTGCGCTATTCAAATTCATAGTAATAATTTTTGCAGTAGCTGTCGCGATGCTGATTCCGTCAAATAAAGCAGATGAAGAAGACGCAAGCGCGCGGTCAATAAAAGGCCCGGAAGAAAAATCAGATATTGAAAAATCAACATCAGAATAATCAAAATCTGATGGAAAATTAAAATCCGCCGCAAAATCAATTACAATTTTCCCGCTTGCAGGAATGTCCTCGGTAGTCCTGAATTGAATCGTATGATTAGACGCGGTTCCCGGCCAAGAGCTTGAAATCCTGTCTGACGCTAAATACAAAGCGTTTGACGAATCCGCGAATAAAAAAAAATTAATTATTATAAAAAATAATAATATTAAGCTGGTTTTTACAATTCCAATTAACATTAATTTAAAAATTTATTATTTGAACTTACTGCAATTTTATTGTAACCACCAAAAATAATAAAAGCCCAAGTAAACCCCGTAGAAAGGTATCGCTTGTCGGTGGCATTAAATCACCGACTGCGATAAAATATCACACCTCCGACTTCGTCAGAAGCTTTTCTTTACGGGGTAAACTTTTATGTGCAGTTCCTAAAATTATAAAAAACTTTATTTTATTTCTTTTCATTATTAATTATTTATTCAGCCATCTCAAAACACGCTTTTTGCCTATCGTGATTTTCAATACCCACATCTTCTATCTTTCCGCAAAAATCAATTTTATCATTCATCCCCGCTTTATTTAATTCAATAGCCACCGCCCAATAGCAATTATCTCTTGCTCCGGCGTTCCAGGTTATTTTATCGCAAATTGAAGCGTCTTTATTTTTTTCAGCAAAACATCCGTAACAATCGCCCCTATGAACTGTCAAACAGCTGCAACTAATCGGCCATTCAAGATAATCGCATTGTTTAAAATTATCAAAACCAAGGCAATTTTCATAAACCTCCTGAATTGTTTCATCATGCGTTAAATCCCCGGCTATATCCAAGTAATCATATTCTTCTCCACGATAACCGGCTGCCGAATAATTATTTTCTTCTTCCTTGTCTCTATAATAATTCCGAACCATTTTTCTGATTTCGTTTAAGGATTTGTCTTGGTTTTTATTCCACCATTGTTGCCAATCGTCAACTTTGTAAGAATATGAATATTTGTATCCGAGCGATGGACTTGGTGTTATTATCCAATTTATTATGCTGCTACATTTATGTTTAACTAATAATATAACACAATCCTGCCCCAGATAACCGCTTGGAAATTCATAACACGAATCAAAAACCCTTTCATCATCCAGCGCTTCAATTAAATAAGGAATTGCTTCTTTGCCATAATCGTAAAGTTTTTCAGGAATTGCGTTTTTAATTTCCTGAGAAATATTATCATCGCCCATTTGTTGGATTAAAAATTGGATAGCATCTTCACTCAAAGAGTTTTTATCAATGCATTTGTTGTTTTCACAAATACACTCAGGAATTATTAATTCCCCACCCAAAGGACACTCTTTGGCACAATCCTCTATTAATACATTTTTATTTACGCAATGATATCGGCAATCGCAATGAGAAAAACGAACTTCGCAGTCAGAATCTTCCTGACAATAATCAAATCCTCTAATCTCAGCCGAATCGCCTTTGATTATAAATTCATTGGAATAATTAATATACCCACTGTTCCATGATTTAATTTTAAATCTTAATTTTTTGTTTAATGGTAATTCACTGCATAATCCAATTTTTTGGTCCCATATATATTCTTCGCTTGAGTTCAATTTAATTGATAAAGGTAATTTTTTACATTCAGCATTACAGTCGCAATAAATATCTTTAACAAACTCATCAAAGACATTATCTATTATTATTTCATTTTCTTCGGATAAAGCTTCCTCCCATTTATCAGTTTCCATTTCTAAAGAGATAATGCCAAAAGTAATTTCCTCATCCAAATTATTTTCAATCGTCAACTTCACTTCTTCGCCTGTTTGGTATTCTGTTTTGTCGGTGGTTAAAACGACTTCTTCTTGATTATAATGAATATTTCCATCCTGATTCGTAAGCTGTACCCATGACACGAAATTCGGTTTTAATTCTGACTTAAAACGATGAATAATCATACCGCTTTCAACATCAATAATCCAAAAATCAGATTTAAAGCCAAGATCATACGACTTATGTAGAAGAATATATTTGCTGTCTGGCGACCATGCAGGTCTAGCATAAATATTTTTATTTTTAAAAATCGTTTTTTTGCTTCCGCTGTTTATATCAAACATATAATAATCGCCGCTTCCAGTATACCCATATTCTAAACTGCCATCACTAAAATTTTTAACATAACTTTTACCTTGCTTATACGCAATATTTTTGTTGTCTGGCGACCAAGAAGAAACAAACCCATTGTCATCACAAATTTGCCGCAAATTTGAACCGTCCTTATTGATAGACATAATTCTGCCTTCGGTTGAAGTAAATAATATTTTTTCACCATCTGGCGACCAAGAAATAGATGGAGCCGTTAATCCGCTTATTAAATTTTTTGCGATAATTCGCTTAGATTTATTTTTAATATTTAACAAATAAAGGCTGTGGCTTTCTTTGTTTGAATTATAATCTGATAAAAAAATAATTTCCTGCTCGGCAACAGGAGACCATATAATATTTATCACTTGCCCTGATCCATCAGTTCCTATTTTTATTAATCTTTCCTTATTTTCACCATCAATATCAGCCATTGTTAAATAATCTTGAAAATCTCCATTAGCCTTAACTGTTTCGCGAAAAGCCACTTTTTTACCGTTTGGAGAAAGCGATGAATAAATTAAACGATTATTCTGATTTTTGTCGGAAAAAATAGCATTATATTTTCCGTTAAAATCAAGAAAAAAGGGGGTTTTACTATAACTTGTTCCAATAAATATTTTCCAATTTCCATCTTCTGATAATTTTAACATTTCTTTTTTTAGTAAGCGCTTTTCGGCATAATGCGCATTTAAATACACGCCTAAGCTAACTATTAAAACTACAAAAACAAAAATTACAATTTTCTGCCATTTTTTTAATCTCTGCCAAAAATTCTTTGGCTTTTCTTGATTTTCGTTTTGATTTTGTATTTGATCTAACATAAAAAATTATTTTAAACTATTATTTATTTTAATTTTTTTTCTTTTCCAATCCAAGTAATAATTCAAAGCAATAAGCATAAACAAAACAATAATCCCTCCCGCCATCAGCCAAAGCAATAATCGCGAATTTTCTGTCTTATTATACTCGCCCAAGCTTTTCTCTTTTTCGTTAAGCTCTTTTTCTAGTTTGTTTAAACGATCTTCTTTTTCATTAAGCTGAAGCGCCAAGCGGCTGAAAGGATTTTCAACCACGCTGGTTGACATGCCTACTGCCGAACCTATCTTGGCGCCAAAAAAAACACCGACATCAACCGGATTAAGCCCGACCGCAACAAAAAAACCGATAATAATAATTATTAAAAAATAAATTCTTAATTTATGAACTAGTGAGATTGTTTTATGAAGCATATTTTTTATTTAACGCATCTAAACCCAACGCCGGTGCCGGCGAATGAGGGTTCAGACACCACATACAAAGCATATTGTCCTGCGTCAGTATTATTATTCCAATATCCGC
>JAGLLI010000087.1 GCA_023140595.1 Candidatus Parcubacteria bacterium | reverse complement strand
TATTAATAATAATCCTGATAATAATTCTAATAATTTGCAATCTTTGAATATTTTTCATTTTTATATAAATTTGATGATTAATGAATGGGGGTGCATAGACGGAAAAATAATTTTTGTCAAATCATTCCCCGTCCATGCTGCGCGGACTTATGGTGGCCGCACTTGTCTTAATTAAGGTTTTTCAACATGCTCATACAATTTTGTCTTGTTAATGCCAATCGTTTAATTTTTTTCTCTAGTTCCGTCCTATTCTTCGGCTTTAATGGCTTTTTCAGCTTCTTTTTAATTTCCTCTATACGTTTTAAGGAATCTTCTACCTGATCAAATAATGTTAAACTTTCCGGCATTAATTCTCCCTCCTCTTCTTTGATGACCACTGTTTGTTGTAAATTAATCAATGAACATTTAAAAAGCCACTCCTTTGAGCGGCCTTTATATTTTAATTTATTTATTTTCTAAATATTAGCCGCTTGAACTTTTGGTGAAATAATCACAATAATACCCGCTAATAAAATAATAGCGGTTTTAAATGTACTTTTGATTGTCAAAACGGCTTGTTTCATATTGCTTAAATGTTAGCATAAAAAAAATTTACAGTCAATAGCTTAAAATTTATGTAATATTAGCTATTTAAAAAACTCTACATCCCCTCATACTCCCTCATCGTCAATTGCGATTCTATTTGTTTGACCGTATCAATAACAACCGCCACCACGATTAAAAGGCTTGTGCCGCCGATTGCCAGTGATTGCATGCCGGTGAAGGCTTGCATTATTAAAGGCAATATCGCGATAAGACCTAGAAATAAAGCTCCGACAAAAATTATTTTATGGGTTGTATTTGCTAAATATTCGCTGGTATGCTTGCCCGGTCTGATTCCGGGAATAAATCCGCCTTGTTTTTGCAGATTTTCCGCGATTTGATTTGGGTGAAAAATAACTTCCGTATAAAAATAAGTAAAAGCAAACACCAATAAAAAATAAGTTATTCCGTAAAAAAGCTGGTTATTAAAAATATTAATTATCCAAGCGGCCATTGACGCTATCCAGACGGTTTTTGCCTGCATAAAAAATTGCGCGATCATCGGCGGAAACAAAACAACGGAAATCGCGAAAATTATCGGAATTACGCCAGCCATATTTACTCTTAAAGGCAAATGCGTGCTGGTTCCGCCATACATGCGGTTTCCCCTTATTTGCTTGGCGTATTGCACGGGAATATTTCTTTGCCCCTCTGTAATAATAACCACGCCGACAACGGTAACAATGGCAATGCCTACAAAACCAAGCATTAAGAATAATTTTGACGGATCATATTCAACAAACAACTGCATAATCGCTTGCGGCAAACTGGAAACGATTCCGGCAAATATTAAAAGCGAAATGCCGTTGCCAATCTTTTTTTCCGTAATAAGCTCCCCGATCCACATTAAAAAAATAGTGCCGGCGGTTATTATAATCAACATACCGGCCATATCAATAGTGCTTACATCCGCTAAAATCTCTGTTGAAGAATTTCGTAAAAGCGTAATCATGCCAAAAGACTGCAGCATTGCCAAAGGAACAGTCAGCCAGCGAGTCCACATATTGATTTTTTGCCTGCCGGATTCCTCTTTTTGCAGTTCCTCCAATTTAGGCACTATCATTCCCAAAAGCTGAAAAATAATAGAAGAAGTAATATAAGGAGCAATGCCCATCATTACAATTGAAAAATTCTGCATGCCCCCGCCGGAAAAAATATTTAACAAACCCATCACCTGATTACCTTCAAAAACGTCTTTTATGGCCTCAACATTGACTCCTGGAATCGGAATATGCGCCGCCAAACGAAAAATAACCAGCATAAGCAAAACAAAAAATATATTTTTCCTTAAATCACGAGCTTTCCAAATTTGAACTAATTTATCGGTTATCATATAAATTTATTTTTTTCGCTTTTTACTTTTCTCTTTAACCGCGCCTTTCATTTTTTTAATCTGCTCTTTGGCGCTGGCGCTGATTAACAAACCGCTTACTTTTAAATTGGAAACGGTTAAATTGCCGTTGCCTAAAATTTTCGCGGTATTTTTCGGAGTAGCAATCAAGCCTTTTTCAAATAAACTTTTAGGAGTAATAATATCGCCGTCTTTGCAGTTGTCATTAATTTGCGTTAAATTCACCACCTGATTATCAGGCTTTAAAGATTTAAATCCTCTTTTTTTCGGAGTCCTCAAAAGAACCTGCTTCATGCCAAGCCTTTTTAAATTGCTAACGCCTGATCTGCATTTTTGCCCTTTTAATCCTTTTCCACTATAAGTTCCGGTACCGGAAGCATTTCCGCGCCCGATTCTTTTTCTTTTCTTTGCGGCTTTTTTATTAGGGACTATTTTATTAAGTGATAATGCCATATTATTATATAAAAATTATTTTTTATCCTCTGGCTTAGATTTATTCTCATCTTTTTTTACAGCTTTCTCAGCCTTTGGTTTTTTATTATCTTTCTCGCCTTTAACATCATTAACTTTTTTTAAATTACCCAAAGCATCAATCGTGCATTTCGCGATATTCACTTTATTATTTGTTCCCAGATTTTTACTTGTAATATTTTGAATGCCGGTTAATTCCAAAATAATGCGAATCGCTCCGCCCGCGATAACGCCGCGTCCTTTTCTAGCGGGCTTAAGAATAATTTTTGCCGCTCCTTTTTTCCAAAATATTTCATGCGCGATCGTATTATTAACAATAGGCGCGTCAATCATTTTCTTTTTGGCGTCAGCAACCGCCTTGTTAACCGCTATTGCCACATCAGCTCCTTTGGCTAATCCAAGCCCAATCTTGCCTTTTTTATTTCCAACCGCGACGCAAGCGCGAAAACGCATGCGTTTCCCGCCGGCCATAACTCTGGTTACTCTTGCCAAATCAACAATCTGCTGTTCAAATTCATCAACCGGCCTTTCTCTTTTCTTAAAAGTTCTTCTGGATTTTTCCGCTCTTTTCTTGGCATAAACAGACTGGCCGCCGGCTCCCTTGGGCGAATTTACATTTTTCTTTAAACTTTTATTTTGCGGCTGTTTTTTTTGTTCTGTCATATATAATAATTAAATTTTTTAAAACTTCAAACCAGATTCCCTTGCGCCATCGGCAACGGCTTTTACGCGGCCATGATATTTATTACCGCCCCTATCAAAAACAACTTTGGTAATTTTTTTATCAATCGCTTTTTTTCCGATTATTTTTCCCAATTCAAAGGCTTGCTCAGTTTTGGTTTTTTTATCATTCTTTTTCAACTCATTCACGCTCGCGCTCACCATTGTTAAACTTTTTAAATCATCAATTAGCTGCAAAAATATTCTAGTATTTGACTTAAAAACACTTAAACGCGGACACTTTCCGGTGCCTTTAATTTTTGATCTAACCCTTGCTCTTCTTCTTAATTTCCGATTATTTTTATCTTTTATATTGCTCATA
>JAGLLI010000086.1 GCA_023140595.1 Candidatus Parcubacteria bacterium | reverse complement strand
AAAAATCGTTTTACCTTAATGTCCTGTTCAACGTTTTTAGCATAAACCGCGCCCGCGCCAAACCAGCGAGACGTCCATGTCTTTGTAGTGGTTAAACGAAATACTTTTGGATTAATTTTTTTTCCCATATATTCTGCAATTTATAATATTTTTTACCCGCTTTTGCGTCTGAATACTTTATTCATAAAACCTTTTTCATTCTTGCCTTCAATTTTCGTATGCTTTCCGTGGCCTTCTCCGCGCGGATCAATTATCTTTTTGCCTGATTCAGTTTTGCTTTCTTTTGTTTTTCTATCGTCTTTGTCGTCTTTATCTTTAATTTTTACGCCGTCATCCTCTTTGCGCTTAGCGCCTAATTTTACAGGAGCGTCAATCTTGGTTTTTTTAGCTTTAATTTCGCCGCTGTCAACCAGTTCGCCTAAAATTAAATTGATATGGCTGGTTCTTTTTCTAATCGGCGTAGCCCGTCCGCGCGCTCTCGGCTTCCAACGCTTCATAGTAGCGCCTTCGTCCACCCTTATTTCCTTGACAAATAAATTATCTTGTTTCAATTCATAATTATTCTCCGCGCTTGCGATTGCCGATTCAATAAGTTTTTTAACAGGCAAAACCGCTTTTTTACCGGTAAAACGCAACTGATTAATAGCGTCTTTAACGGCTAGTCCGCGCGCAATATCCGCCACTAATCTGACTTTTCGCGGAGACATTCTAATATGTTTTGCCTTTGCTTTTACTTCCATATATAAAAATTTATTTTTTAGTTTCTTTGGCCTTCTTGCCGCCATGGCCGACAAATTTTCTTGTGAACGAAAATTCGCCTAATTTGTGTCCCACCATATTTTCCACAACATAAACCGGAATATGTTTTTTGCCGTTATGCACGCCCAATGTAAAACCAACCATTTCCGGCGTAACAGTGCAAGAGCGATCCCAAACATTAATTACTGTTTTATCTCCGGGCTTTAAATCTTTTATTTTATTGATTATCCGCTCATTTACATACGGACCTTTTTTTAAACTTCTTGGCATAATATTTTAATTATTTTTATCTTCTTTTTTTACCTCGTCTGCTGATTATCAACTTATTTGACGCTTTTTTCTCTTTTCTGGTTTTAACTCCAAGTGCCGGTTTGCCCCAAGGCGTTTTTGGGTGCTTTAAACCGATTGGCTGATTGCCTTCGCCGCCGCCATGCGGATGATCAACCGGATTCATAGCGCTTCCGCGAACAGTAGGTCTAAAGCCCAAGCGTCTTTTTCTGCCGGCGCTTCCCAGTTTAATATGCCTTTTATCGGGGTTACTTACTCGTCCGACAGTACAAAGACACTCTTTCGGGATTAACCGTATTTCACCTGATGGCAATTTAACTTGCGCGTATTTTCCTTCCACACCCATAACATAAACCACGTTTCCGGCTCCGCGCGCGATGCGTCCGCCTCTTCCATGCGTCATTTCCAGATTATATATTGCCACGCCTGCCGGAATATATTTTACCGGCATGGCATTGCCTCTTTTAATTTCTATTTTTTTATTTGAACTAAGAACTTTATCATCAACATTCAAACCCACAGGAGACACAATATACCTTTTCGCGCCATCAGCGTAATTAATAAGCGCAATTCTGGCTCCCCGATTCGGATCATATTCAATTGAGGCTACACGCGCCGGAATATCATATTTATCCCGCTTAAAATCAATAATTCTAATACATCGCTTAGCTCCGCCGCCGCGATGCC
>JAGLLI010000085.1 GCA_023140595.1 Candidatus Parcubacteria bacterium | reverse complement strand
TTTTGTCTCTACAATGTGTACGCATTCAACTTGCATGCCTTAGACACGCCGCCAGCGTTCATCCTGAGCCAGGATCAAACTCTCTGAAAGTTTTTTACAAGGTTTACTATCCTTGTGTTTTTTTACTTGGTTTCAGCCAAGCGACATATTTCTGTACAAGTACGAAAAATATATCAAAGGAATATATGAAGATTATAGAAATCTCACTATTGGTTGTATACTCGCCGCAGCATAAAGCTGTTGCGAGTAAAAATTGGCGCCTGCTAGCGCCAAATATATATTTAATTGTTAAAAAGCAAATTAACCAAAAAACAGACCTTACAATCTGCTTTGTTTGTAAGTAACGTCTATTTTAAATTGGTTGTATCAATTAAACATTGGTTTGTAACTCAATATTTAAACGCATTATTATATTAAGTGATTTTAAAAGATATGTCAAGGAAAATTTTTTTTAATTAATGACTAATAATTAATAATTAAAAATTATTTAATGCTAGCTAAAAATATTATTTATATAGAAATTTAAATTTTAAATTTTTTTCTAATATTTCAGGAATTTTTTAAAAAATATATTTTATTCCTTATTTTACACAGCTTTTGCACAAACTTTTATTGTTTTGTAATTTTAATTTTAAAATTACAACCCCTCCGCATCTTCCTGCTTTTTTTTGTTTATTATAAAAATCACAAAAAGCATAATTCCGATGACAACTATCAGTATGGAAATAAAAATATATAGATTTATCATACGATCTGTCTGCGATGCGCGGGAAGACGGCGCTGCGGCAACAAATTCTTCTATTGAGATCGCTTTTGCCTCTTTAATAAAAAAGCTGATGGGACTTCCTTTTTTTACAACACGTCCGGTATTGTCATTTAAGGCAACATAAACTTCGTGTTCGCCCTCAACCAAGGATTCGCTTAATTCATAGCGCCAATTTCCATAAGCGTCTGTTTCCGCTGTTATCAATAGCGGTATTTCAGAATATAAATAAATAGTAACAATTGAATTCGGATCTGCTTGTCCGCTTAAAATATATCCCTGATTATTTTCAGTGTTATTTATTATTTTTTTAATTTTAAAATTATCAAAAACATCTCCCTGTGTTTTTGGATGCCCTATGGTTTTATTATTAAGAATCGCCAAATCAATCGCAGCTAAGTTTTTTTTAATCGCGCCGCTTCCCAGCGGATTATAGCCGTTTTTCACTTCTTCACCGTCATTATATCCATCGTTGTCGCTGTCAATATTATTTTTGTCTGTGCCTATTCGCGCTTCGGTATCATCCGCCAATCCGTCGCCGTCAGAGTCAACCAGCAAGGCAATCGGAGCCGTTTGAATCAACATATTGGAATTTTTTAATGCCATATTTTCGGAAGCTGCTATCATTTTTACCTTGACATTAACATCAGCGACAGGAATTAATTCTTTGGAAATTTTTAATTTTGCTTTCAGCTCGCTGATCTTTTGGGATTTTTCCTGCTGTTCAGCATAGTTGTCTTTTAACTCTTTAAATTTAATTTGACGATCGGAAATTATGCCTAAGAAATTTTCTTCAATCGCTTTTCTGCATTCCCATTCGCTTAGATCGGCGCAGGAAATTTTTTGCTGGTATTTATTTAAGATAAAAGAGCGGCATTGTTTTTCATCGCTTATTCCAGCTTTAGCGCATTCCTGAATTCCGTATTTTTTAAACAAGGCTTCTCCGCATTCCTTATAATCATTAATGCCCAATTCTTGGCATTCTTTGGCAACGTATTTATTATCCAAATAATAACGGCATTTATTTTCTTCTCTGATGCCTACTGCCAGGCACTCTTCTTTTTCTTTTTGCTGTTTTAAATATTTTTCACATTCAAGATTAATTGTAATTCCGGCTTGCAAGCAAATTTGCGGAAGAGAAATTTGCCAGCTTAATTTTTGCTTGCATTCATTTTCATCGGAAATGCCAATATCCAAACATTCTTTTAATAAAGTTTTTTCTTCCAGATATTTTTTACAATCTTCATGGCCTATAATGCCGGCATTTTGACATTCCTTTGGCATGGCTTGCAAGTAAATATAGTTTTTGCATTCATTGCCAGTAATAATCTTCACGTTGCGGCACTCCAAGGGCAGAGAAAGAAATTCAGCGCAAGCAATTTCATTAAGTTTTAATTCACGGCATTTAAAATCAAGTTTTAAATAATTTTCGCATTGAATTTTTGTAATTAAATTATTATCTTTGCATTCATCCGCAAGCTCCAGATATTCAGCGCATCGCAATTCGTCTTTAATACCCTTACTAACGCATTCCTTGTCTAAATTAATTTCAATATTTGTTTCCTCCTGTATTTCTTCTTGCGCTTCTTTTAAATCAACAATTCCAGATTCAGAAAAAGTAATCGATTTTTCAAGTTCAACATCGCTTACTGTTTCTTTCTTAATATTTATTTTAACGGTTTTTTTGGCAACTACTTCTCCGCTAATTATCGCTCCGGCGCTTAACTCATATTCTCCGCTTGCAAAATCAATAATCGGCAAAACAAAATAATATTCAAAATCATTAACAGCAATTCCTGTAAATTTTTTATATGTTGCGCCAGCAACCGAGAATTCTATTTTATCCGCGCCTTTATTGGTTTTTATTGTGATTTTTTTATCACCAACAAGCGTCATTGGAAAAATATTAACAAAATCAATTGTTAACACCTCTATAATTTTTGTATCTTCTTTAAAAATATCATAATTTTCTTTTGAATAATTAATTTCAACTTCATCATAATAAATTTCGCCGGCAAAACTTGCTTGCGCCTTAATTTTGTATAAAGCCTCTGGAAAACCGTCATTAATGTTCCAAGTAAAAGAATAAATATTATTTTCAGACATCGTTCCTGTGTATTCGGCGTTTTTGGGACCGACAACAAAAAATTTTACTTGATCAGGAGTAAAATCTGTTTGCGCTTTAATTGTAACCGGTCCGCTAATAAATTCATAGCTGTCAATAAAAATAATTTTTTTTATTAATAAATCCGTTACGTTCGCTGTTTCAATATATTTCGTGTCTGTACTTGTGCTTGTTTCCTCGTCTGTAATTGCGATACCGCCATCATTATCCATATCTGAATTAAGCATAGTCATATCAACGTCTTCAACCGTATCGGAATTTGAATCCGGATATGTTATTGTTTCATCTTCAGCATCGGCAATGCTTGTGTCTGTTGTGAAATCTTTTTCAGTTTCTTCGGTTGTTGTCGCAGTGTCCATATCTTCCGCAAGGCTGTTTTCAGTTTCTTCAGTTGTTGCAGCAACGTCCATACTTTCATTTGTATTATCTTGAGCGTTTACGGAAAATAAATAAGGAGAAATTAAATAAAATAAAAAAACCGCCTGAAATATTACCAAAGAAAGCGCAATAGATACTTTTAGCAGTTTATCAAAAAAATTATTATGGCAAAAAAAATTGCCAATTTTATTTAATTTTAGCATGGGGGTTTACTTTTATTTTCTGTCTTATTATGCTTTTATTATATCATAATATCGGTCTTGCCGTCAAAAAAAATTTAAACGCCCTGTTTATGCCATCACTAAATTTACTTGCAAACCTTAGGAATTTTTTGTTATAATGTAAATAAGCGCGAATAATTTTGGAGCTGAAGTTGCGTAATCTCATTTCCCGTTCAAATTTAAACAAGGGAT
>JAGLLI010000084.1 GCA_023140595.1 Candidatus Parcubacteria bacterium | reverse complement strand
ATAATTTCCATTTATAAAGCATTCTGATTAGAAATTTATATAATTATTTTAGCTAATTTTTAACAAAAAAATAATTAGTTTGTATAATTCCTGGTTATCGGAAATAATTAAAAGTTTTTTAAAATTTTATGAAAGAAAATTTATTATTTGGGGTTATTTTTTATTTTTATATAAAAAAATTTAATTATTAACTTAATTTAGCAACATTTTAAATTTGTTTGTGGATAAATTTAATTGTTTGCTATCAATAAAATTATGAAATTGCCAGAACAATCTATGTATAACAAGGAAAAAGCAATGGATGAAGCTTCAAAAATGCAGGAAAAAATTAAATCTGGGGAAGTTAAAAATTTTACTGATGCAGAAATATCAATAGAATTAAATAAAATTAAAAGCGAAATAATGCCCCCAGAAACAGAGGTAACAAATACTGAGAAATATACAAAAGAACTTAATCAGAGAAAGGCTGAATTAAATAGGACAGAAGATAAAAAAATTGATCCCGAAGTTGCGGCTATGGCTTTAAAGCAAATAGGCGAAGACGAAAAAGCAAAAGAAATTTATAAAAATTTAGCTGATGAATATCTCAAAGAGGCAAGGCTTAATATGGATTTTGAAAAACAAGAGAGAATACATACAATCCCTGCTATTACCCTAAAATCATGCAAAAAAACTCTTGATAAAGCTTTTGAATTATTCGTTTCTGAATTAGAAAACATGAATAAAGCTTTTGAGTGCGTAAAAGAAACCAAAAGAATAATCGATGAGGTTAAGAATGATCCAAAATTGAAAGAAAAAATGTCTATGGACTTATTGATATCTACTGACATTTTGCAAGAAAAATTTGGAAATACTGAATAAATAAAGAGGGTAATATGGGGGGAAATAAAAAATAACCCCAAATAATAAATTTTCTTTCAGAAAAATAAATTATTTACGAAGGGTGTGGCAGTTTCGCTCCCATGAGACGACCTGAAAAAATAATAATTGAAGCTAGTGATGAAAAAGGCAACAAATTTAGACTAAAAGCGGAAGGATTTCTTAGTCGGGTGATACAACACGAATATGATCATTTAGACGGTATTGAATTTACTAAAAAAATAACGGACATGCGGAAAATAATGAGTTTGGAAGAATACAAAAAGATGAGTGCTTTGAAAACATAAAATTGTCAGGCAGATCACATAACACTGTGCATCTGGTTCCATAAAAGAGAAAAATTAAATAATTTTTTGTTTATTAAATAGCCCTTTTGAAATTTAAATTGAAAAGCCGTATAGAGATTTCCTACACGGCTTTTGGGTGTTTTACTCGAATTGACAGACGTTGATGTGGTCTATTCAGATTCAAACCAACCATCATCCAGCATTTTTTTAACGATAATTCTGAAACGAGCCATTTTTTCACTCCACTCTTTCTCAAGCCTTTTGCTTACTTCCATTGGCAACGGATCATGTTTTATCTCTTTTTTCCAATTTGAGTCAAGCGAAACGTTTTCGCCAAATTCAGAAGTACCATTCGTTATGGCTCGGTCAATTCTCTGCTGAGTATTATATTCATAATCATGCAGGGCATCGACCATTTTGTTAAAAAGCAATTGATCACGCATTTCTTCTTCAGTAAGATCATCGGTCACATAGGTATCCGTAATGGTTGAAAAAATTCGAAATCTAATTCCATTTACCGTTTTTCTTGCGTCGACATATCTAGGCATTATTAATCCTCCTCTTGATTTGTTTGAATTGTAAATTTATTATTTTAATTTTACAATGCAGCACACTTTTTGATTAATGTCAAATAAAATTGAAAAAGGGCTTTAATATAAGGTAAATTATTTAATTTTTCTCTTTTACTCCACCCAAATTTTATTTATCCCTTTCTTAATAATTATTAATAAAGTAGAATAAATAAAACTTCAGATACACAGAAGAGTTAGGCGAAATTTTTCTAACTTTTAAATTATGAAGTTTAATAAAAAACATTATTTTATTATAGGAGCGATTGTGGTTTTGACAATTTTTATATTTTTTCAAATTTTATTTATGGGATCAATTGGTTTACGTCCAATGACACATGGTTGTTTTGGAATAAAAATCAATAATAAAAAAATAGTTCGTTTTTTTCCAAATGCTGAACTAGAATTTTACATACCTTTTCATTTTCGCTATTCTGTTTCCCAAAAGAATAAAGATAGAACGCCATTCTGTATGGGCAAAGATATTTGGCATGGAGAATAATTTAAAAGTTAGAAAAACTACGCCTAACAACGCGATATCTGG
>JAGLLI010000083.1 GCA_023140595.1 Candidatus Parcubacteria bacterium | reverse complement strand
AATAAATAAAACTTCAGATACAACTCCTGTTAGCTGAAATATATATTTTTATTTTAGGGCTGTTGCCCTAACTCTTAAAAAGAATTAAATTTTGTTTTAGAAATATGATTAAAAAAATTACTAATTTTATTTTAGAGAATAAAAAAAATGTTTTAATTTCATTATTTATTGGTATTTTTTTGTTATACATCCAACCAATAATATTATTTTTAAATAAACAAATTATTGATTTCCTGTTATTGATCAGTGTTAAATTTTCTAATTATTACTTTCTATCTGTTGCAAAAAATAATTTAGATAAAAATACTGAATACAGATCAATGATTCTTTGTTTATTTTTTCTTTGCTTAATGGTGGTATTCTATAAAGGAATAAAAGTGTTAGAAAAAAAATATGACAACAAAGCCAATGATATTAAAAAGGAGAAGAAAGAGAAAGAAGTAAAACGTTTTCTTAAATATAAAACTTTTTTTAAAATTTTTTTAATACTCTGGGGAGCATACTTATATTTTATAATTATATTCAATATAAACGTAGATGCATTAAATTTAAAATTTAGAAATAACCTAGTAATAACATCTACTTTTGTTGAAAATTCAGAAATTAATAATTTGAAGTATAAATGGTTAATCATGAAAAATAAAAACGATTTTATTAAAATAAATAATGAAATTGAAAATATTTATAAAAAAAATAATATTGAAGAAAACCAAAATTTTAAATTTAACTATTATAAATAAAAACATATTAAACACAAAAAACAAAATTAAATTCTTTTTAAGAGTAGTTTGCATCCGCAAACCAAAGAAAAACATATACATCAGCTAACAACGCGATAAGCGGTTCAGGAATTTTCTTAAAATAATATATAATAACGATAAAAAATTCTTTCACCCAAATTTTATTTTTGCTCTTTGCGTCAATTAAAAAATTAATATTTAAATTTACATGGAAAAAACTAAAAACGAAACAATTACTATCAATAAAAAAATGCTTGCCGGAATCGTACCAATGATGCCAATTATCGGAATATTATTATCAAAAGGCCAGTTGGCCCACTGATCTTATTTTTAATGGGCATAGCCCTTGGAATATACACTGGCAGAGTTTCTACAGTAAGTCAAAAAGAGCAAAAATAAAACTTCGCTTAATCTCGAAAAGACATCCGGCTGCGCCAGAGAGTAATATTTTTATAATTTTTTATTTATTAAATTATAAAAATTTATTTTTCAACCTCAATTTCCCTGTCTCTTTTGCGCTTCCATGCGGATTTAATAAAAATATATAAAATTATTATCCATGCAATTTGAATAAAAATTCCGCGCCAGCCTTCGTTGATGGTGATTTTTTTTAAAAATAATTCGGTTGGCACAAAAAATGAATAAGCAAAAGGAAGAAAAAGGCTAATTTGCAAAAAACCGATTGGCAAAATACTCAAAGGAAAATAATTTCCAGCTAAAAACTTTTTTATTCTAAGCATGATTTTTTGCAAATCACCGGCTTCAATTACCCAGTGAGAATAAAGGCTGACAATGTAAACCATTAAAAATTCCGTAATAAAAGCAAATATTATCATTAAAATAATTAAGAACCAATATCCTAAATTATAATTAAAAACAAAATCGTTTAGGAAGAAATATAAAACAAGCAAATGAAATATTAAAACCAAAAAAAACGGCAATGCGCTTTTTAACATCCCCCTTAATAAAACGTTTTTAAAATATTTAAAAGGCCGATATACAAGCAATCCGGATTTTTTTTGATATGCTTCGCGAATTATAACGCGATGTAAAAAATAGCCGGAAATCAATCCAATGCTGTTTCCAAATATAATATAAGTAATCATTTCCGTGCGGGTAAAGCCGCCAATATTATCACTAGAGTTGAAAATCATTACCCAAATAGCTAAAAATACAAGCAATTCCAAGATACCGCCAATTTTACATATACCGGTTTTAAATAATTTATAAAATCTTTTTTTATCCTTTATTTCTTGTAGCGGTTCAATTGATTCCATAATATAGTTATTTTAAATCATAAAATTTTAATAGTCAAAGTGTTTTTGTATAAAAAAAGAAGCCCAACTGGGCGCTATTTTTATATAAAAATTAATTTATCACCCCTTGTTGAGCTCCATCCCTAAAAACTTGTTAAATATACATAGAATGTATAAATAAATCCTATTCTCAGGGTTTGTTACGGAGCTTCTTCCCAACTTTAGAAACTTATTTTTACCAACCCGGTGGTAATTCCCAATAATGTTTTTTATTTTTTATTAAGAATTGCCTTTTTTTTGTTTTTGTTTTTGATAGTTTAATGGCCTGTCGGGACTAGCCGAATGGATTTAGTAAAAAAATTTTCAAATAACATCTATAATTAATATATCATATATAACTATTTAAGTCAACAGTAGCGTGGACTTAAAATCTTATTTAATATAAGAGAATTTTTATTTACTGTTAATAAGTAAATGACTTAAGTACACGCTAGTGTGGACAGAAATATGAATTTTATCCACAGTATTTAGAATTTATTGGCATTTCTGTGGATAAATTTAATTTATAGAGAATATAGACTTAAGTCTAGGCCGGATTGGACTTAAGTGTTAAAATGAGGTCTGGACCGGATTTGAACCGGTGATCACGGTTTTGCAAACCGTTGCCTTACCACTTGGCTACCAGACCTTATTCAATTGTCAATTTTTAATTACGGATTAAAATATTAAACCACAGGAACGATGCAGCGCCATGTTCCTACATATATTACTATATCAAATTATTTTTTTAAAGACAAGATGTATAAATAAAAAAATCCTCCAAAAAAGAGGAAACGCGAATTTAATAAAAAAACCGCATTCTTCAAGGTTCTAAAACTTCTATTTTCATATATCTAATGCCAAATTGAACGGCTGATGGTTTTTCTTTCATCCAAATATCAACTCTATCAGTATATCTTCTGTTCATGCGATCTCTGACTACAAAAACTCTATCTCCGAACATTTCAGGTATTCTAATTTTTGTGCCGAATTTTAAAAAGTTAGCAGCTACAGTATCTTCTGTATTATGTTTACAAACATTAAAGCCGTTTGCCGTAATACAAGGAGAATCATCACATTGCGCCACCTCTGAATTATAAGCCGTCATTGCATAGCTTCCCGTCCATGCCACTTTTAAATCGCTGCTACTAGGCAATTTATTATAATCTGTTAAATTTTTTCCGGTTATTATTTTTTCAATTTTTTTACTAATACCAGCTTTTGCATCTATATTTTTGGCTAAAGTGGGGACGGAAAAAAGCAGAAAATTAAAAATAACCACAAAAATTAAGAAAATTATTAATTTTTTTGCGAACTTTAAAGAAAATATTTTATTTTCGTGAGTTGCCAGACTTAACATATATATAAATTTTATTTAATATAAGCAAACAAAAAATCCTACCATAATACAAAGTATAAATAGATAGGATATTTTTATTTCCAATATAGCACCTTAGCACATTTTGATAAAAAAGTCAATAGAGGTCAAAATTATTTTTTTCTAATTTTAATCAACAAGCTTGCCAGCGCGACAATCAAAAATCCGGCAATGACTAATAAATATTTAAATAATTCCAATTTTTTATCGCGCGCGGCAAGCTCCCATTCGTTGCTAGTGGAAATTTCACCGAAAACTTGAAGCTCTTCTTCGCTTTCAATATCCTTTCTCACGACATCATCGCTAAAACGAGGCAGGAGGCGCAAACCGGAACTGGTTTTGCTTAAAATTCCGCTAACTGCTAATTTCGCGCCGGCTTTAATTTCACTCGTGTTTATTCCAGTAGCGCTTTTAATATAAATTTTGATTTCTTCAGTGCCGTCATCCAAATAAATTGTTGACGATTTTTTCTCCACCACTTCCCCGCTTACCGCGATTAATTCGCCAATATTGCTTTCATTAATTTTTTCGCATATTTCTTGCTTTGGCTTTGGCAAGCCTTTATATTCCAGTATCTTAAAATCATCAAGACTTTTTGTTTTTAAGCGCTTTTCACCGCTGATTTC
>JAGLLI010000082.1 GCA_023140595.1 Candidatus Parcubacteria bacterium | reverse complement strand
GAGTATATACCCATTTTAGATTTTTAAAAAAATCTTGCGTTCCTTTAAGAGGTGCAAGATGTTATTGGCTGGACAGTTTAAATAAATACTAAATTTTAAGCAAAGGCGTTGATGTTCGCGTCCATCCTTTTCTTATTTTTTTTAATTCCGTAATAGCATTTGGCTTATTTTTCCACATACCTTTTGCTTTTTGCCACGTTAAAAGCCGATCTTTTATTGTAAGTAACGGATAAAGATGCTTAGTTTTAAGTTTAGTTTGTTGAGTTGTGTATTGTCGCATATATTTATTTAAACATAGCATATCTGAATTTTTTGTCAAAATTCACAATTTAATCAATTATACAACCTAATCACCGGTCCTAAAACCCAAGACGTAAAACCTCCGATTAAATTAATCGCGAATAGCAAACCAATAAACATAATTACCATACCTAACAGTTTATAACCAAGGCGCGTTCCGCCTGAAGTTGCCAAATGCTGCTCAAAGAAAGAAACTCTTCCAAAATTATTTAAAAACCATTCAGTCTTAACAATAAACGCAAAACCGACAGCCATAATAATTAAACCGATAATAATATTCATAAAAATTTATCTAATATAATTCAAAGGATTCTTTTTAGCGCCATTGATAATAACTTCAAAATGAATATGCGAACCAGTAGACCAGCCGGTTGAACCCATGGCGGCGATTGTCTGCCCCTTGGCAACAGTATCGCCTTTTTTTACGTAAAATTTTGAACAATGGGCGTATCTTGTTTTCTTGCCGCCACCGTGATTAATCACAATTTGATTGCCATAGCCCGTTCCCCAGCCAACGACTTCTACTGTGCCGGCATCAGCGGCGTAGAGAGGGGTGCCGGTTTTATTGGCAATATCCAAACCATGGTGCCGCCAGGAATAATACTGGGTAATTCTCTTGCCGACTGTCGGCCAATTCATTTTATTACCGACAACAGGCTTAGCGCTTGGCGCTTTAACAATATTTTTAATTGCCGCAAAACCGGTGTATGTTGTCGGTTTATAAGAAGAATAAATCGCCTTTTTCGCTCCTGGGATAATTAATTTTTGTCCGATTTGCAAAGAATTATTTGCCAGCTTGTTTGCGGATATAATCTTTTCCTCTTCAATACTGTAATTTTTGGCAATTTTGCTGATGCTGTCTCCGCTTTTAATCTTATATGTAATCCCGCTCATTGGCAATATATCCAAATTATCACCAGGCCTGATTATGCTGTAAGCGCTTAAACTGTTTTCCCATAAAATCGTACTGACGCTTATTCCGTAATTTTGCGCAATTGTGCTGACACTATCACCTGGCTGAACTTTATGCGTAATAATCTCTTCTCTGTCTCTTTTGGTTATTTTTGTTTCCGCCATTTCCGGTTTGACAATTGAAGCGCCATTTTTAATTATTTGCGTAAATTCATCATCTTCCATATTGTTTTCCATAATCACTCGCGGCTGAGCTTTAAAACTCCCCAAATTATCAAGATAGCTTTGCTGAGTTGGAGAAATTGTCGCTTCCCTGTCAAATGTTTCTATGATTAATTGCTCGTCAGCATCGTTATTAACGCTAAATTCGGGATTAATTAAACTGGCTAATATGGTTTTGTGCGCCAAGTCCGTTAAGCCGCCGGCCTCGGTTTTGCTTGAAAGATTAATAAATAATAATAAACAAGTAATAATCACAACCAGCACATGGACAAGACGTTGATTAAACATAAAGGAAAAAAAATTCTTCCCGATATTATTCCAGCCTAATTTTTTAAACAATGACCTTTGCGCGCAATATGCTTTAATAATTACTTTATAAAAAAATAAGCGGAAAATAAAATATAAAGGCTTAAATATGGCAAAAACAAAAAAAAAGCTTAAAAATTTCTTTAAATAAGCCGCTAATTTCACGCCCTGAATAGCTATAATCGCCAATATATTTAAAAAAGCTTTTCCTTTGCTTTGTTTTGGGCGCTGTCGTATATTTTTATGCTGATAATATTTTATATATTTATTCTTAACTGCCTATATTATACCCTGAATAAATGCTTTAATGCAAATTAAAAAATCCCGATTTTTTAAAGCCAACCGGAATTTTTTTTAAATGATTTTTGCCTATCAAAACTCCTTATTATAAAAAAAATATTCTTTGAATTGCGCCTAACATTTGGTATATGCGAAGTTCGCTTTCCGGATTTATTAGATTAATTTTGTATACGAAATGAATTATGTAAATACTCTGAACGTAATATGCTCTCGCAGATAGGGAAGCGAATTTGGGAAAAAGGCGGGTCGAGCCTTTTTCCGCATATACCTTGTTGTACGATCCGAAGACTCAAATTTTATTCCTTATTAAAATTAATATTTATAAAATTTGAGGGTGAGAGCGTAGCGGGCAAGGATTTGCTTTAGATTACCGATTTAAAATAATCTATATTATAATCTAGATTAAAATATATATATCCTCACCCAAATTTTGAAAAGCAAATCCGCAGAGTTTGTTTTTAATGCTTTATTTTTTCTTCGCAACAGCTTCAATAAACGAAGACTTGTATGCATGATAGACAGAAGAAGTTTTTCTGGCGAATGTGTTAGTTGGTTTAATCTTGGCTTCACGCCATTTCGTTTTACATAGCTTCTGTTGGTCCATATTTAAAACGTTTTAAAAATAAAGCATTAACGTTTAGTATATCTGAAATCCCGAGACCCGCAGGGGATCGGGATTTGGGAAAATTGCGAGCCGAGCAATTTTCCAGATATACTTTGTTATACGCCCTGAGCAGAACGCAACGTAGTGGAGTGGAGCTCAAGCGCAGCGGGGTCGGAGCGGTAGCGGAGAAGTTCAGAAAATATTTTCAATAAATTCTAAGAATTTGATAGGCTACATTATTATAAATTTGTTTTTTTGTTTTGGATTTTTGAAAGAGGGGAATTAAAGGGGTGAATTTCTAAAACTCAAAACTCTTTATTCATTTAATAATTTTAAAGTTCTTTCAACATGAGTTTTTAACTCTGTATCGTTTATACTTTCTGAGCTTGCGTTCGGATTACTCCTATGGTGATATTTTTTTGAATATTCATTAATATCATCAATGCTATCTAAATGATTATTTTTAAATGTTTCAAGTGAAGACCCTGTTTGACTAGCTCTGACAGTAGATATAAAGTCACCAAGCCACTCATTCTCTTTAAATTTTTCAGGAAATTTAATTCTTAGATATCCTTCGAGTACAGGCCTTATACATCTGGCTATATTTCTTCGTTCGTCATCCGTGCTTACGCCGTTTTGTATGAATTCAAGCATTTTATAGAAGTCATCAAAATATTCTCCTTTCGTGTCTGTTATTATATCCCAGAAATTAATTGAACTTCCTGTGCTTGATCGCTCAATTTGAAGAGATTTAATGTCACTACTTGGACATTTGTTCCATACTGAACGTAGAAAATATTTATCATGTGACATAACAATGCATTGTTTACTTTTTCTTCCAAAATTTAGAATTTCTTGTTTTGTGCAAGTTTTGCGTTGTTCATCAAGGCTACATATGGGGTCATCAAACACGAGAATTTTATTTTCAATATCATCATCTTGCTCAAGACGTGCTAGGAAAAAAGCGAAAGCTAATGCGTTTTTATCTCCTTGACTTAAAATATTTCGAAAACATGGTCTGCCGAATACTCTCGTGTCTCCAAGACCTACAGAAATATCATTTATTTTAATTGAGTAGCTTGAGCTTGGTTTACCTCCGCTATAGCCAGTAGTAGTTTTATCAATTACGAATCCTGCACCGAATTTAATTAAAAACTTGTTTATATTCTCTTGATATTTTTGAAATATAGTATCAGTGTATTCGTCTAGTTCTTTTTTAGCATCTTTTTTTTGTTTTTCAAAGTCAATTTTTTCTTTTGATAGTTTTTGATATTCTTCACATAATTTTATTAACGCAGGAGTATGTCTATTTGATATATTTTTTAATTTTTCAAGGTCTTTATTTGAATTTACCAAATCTCCTCCACCTGCTTCTAGCTTCTTCTTTTGTATTAGTATATTGAAATCATCAATGTCTTTATTATATTTTTTTAATTCTTCAATAAGCTCTACATATTTTCGTATTGCTTCTTGTAAATCGTTAGTGATTTGAATTTGATCAAGAGGGGAAAGATTCTTTTTTGCATATAACTCAACTGTAAGAGAGCGAATTATTTTCCATGCATCTTGTATATCATCAAACGAAACTGTGCTAGTTTGGTTAAGTGGGGTATATTGTTTCCAAAAATCAAATAGTGAATCGTTAGTTGTTATATTTCTTTGAATAATAATTAACGTCGATTCAGAAAATTGTGCATTAAAGTGTTGAGAGGAAGACAATATTTCTTCTTTAAACTCCTTATAGCCAGTATTGAAAAAATCGTTATAAGCGCTTATTAGGTGATTACCCTCTATGTCTTGTCCGCAGAATGGGCATTCATTATTCTTGGCGTAAACTATTCCTTCTTCTATCCAAGGCTCTCCGTTCTCTCCTAGATTATCAGATATATGTTTTTTTGTTTTCTCTTCAGCTATTTTTGAAATATCGGAAATTTGTTTTTGAAGCAATGCTGTGATACTGGCAGTTGGATAGTCTGGTAATACAATTTTCTGTAATTGTGGCTTAGAAATTAATAGTTTGGATTTTGTTATTGCTTCAATTTCTTCTTCTTTTTCTTTGATTAAATCAATAATATTTGGTTCTTGTTTTAAGCCTATGAATTGATCAATCGAAGTATTGCTTCCGAATATATATTTTTGAATATCAGTTGACTTTAGACCGATTTCATTAGTTTTATTTTTAGTATTTTCTACTAGCTCGTCAACTTTTTTAGCAAGTTCTACACCAGTTTCTCCTACGACAAATCTATAGAGATTTTTCTTATGTTCATGTTCAACGTGTTCTCCTGAAAAAACGTTCCTATCAATAAAAACAGAATCAAATATTTCTATTTTGGGATAGGGATTGTCCCATGTTGCATCAAAAGTATAGTCCTGATTATAAATTCTAATTTTAACTTTAGGTGCGGTGGTGTGACCAAGAGTAGTACGTTCAGTTATAAATATCGGTGTATTGCTTTTGAGTGAACGAAATATAGCAGATAAGGTAGTTTTGCCTTTTCCGTTTTCTGCAAAAATTGTAGTAACTTTTTTTAATTCAACATCTCCGTTGGCTGAATATTCTTCAAAGCGTCCAATGTGTGCTATGTGTAATATTTTTTCAATCATATTTTTAAATCGGAGCGAAGCGACCTCAATTTTCCCCTTTATAAATAAATAAGAAACAAAATTTAATTCTTTTTAAAAGTAGGCGTTAGCCGTAAAGAAAAACATATATTTCAGCTAATGAATACCGATATCTGAAGTTTTTAATTCTCTACATTATTATTTTATCATAAAGAAAAGAGAAGTAAAAATTTGGGCGGAGACAGAGAGTAATATTTTTATAATTTTCCTTAATATTAGAGCCTTTTATAATTTTTTTAAAAATATATATCTTGACAAAATATAAGTATATGTTAAGTTAAGAAGCCAGTATTAAAACAATTCAACGACAAAAACAAGGAGGTGTCTAAAAATGCAAAAATACAAAAAAAAGTTGAAATTTGTGTTAATTAATGATAAAGTATATCCGTACAGCAAGAGATCTAACAACTGTCCTATGCCATTAGTGCAAATCCTTACTTTTGAGATGGAACGCACGCCAGCCCAAGTGCTGTCCCATATGGCTAAACTTGACAATAACCTTGGTCTTAATCCGCTCTGCTGGCCAGACTGCAAGCTCGAGTGCCCCGCCAAACAACATGTGATTGATGCACTCAACATTTTCATTAACAAAAAGTAGCCATACAAAAGTGTACGCGCCCCATGTTGAAAATTTCTTTGGAAAAATTTAACATGGGGTTTCTTTATTCTTAAAAAAATTTCAAAAGGGCTCTATTTAAATAAAGAAAAAATTATAAAAATATTACTCTCTGGAGTAGTCAGATATACGTTGTACGATGTAAATTTTTTATCTCGTTTTATATTGCTTTAATCTTTTCTGTAAGAAAAGAAAATTTGATTTTTTGTTTTGGTCAAAGAGCAGAGGGGAAGTGAAGGGGTGAATGCTCTTTGACCAAAACTCATTATTGAATACTTTTATTTATCAGTTTGATTATGTTTTTTGCATCTTTCTCGGATGTTGATTTTTTCATGGCGGCCGCAAAATCTGTTCGCTTTATGCCAATGAAACTTGAAATTGGCAGTTTATGCTGAAGAAGAAATAATTGACCAAGCAGGCGGGCAACTCGACCGTTATAATCAAAAAACGGATGAATTAATAAAAATTGATGCATCATCCAAGCAAGCAATTCTATCTTTTTATCTTGATTTTTTGCATGCTTGTGTCGTTCATTGTAGTCATTTTCCCAATTTACCATTAATTCTGGAATTTGAAAAAACTTTGGCGGTTCATAATTTCCGACTTTTACCTCGTTTTTTCTGAAATTGCCGGCTTCTTCAAAAACATGTCCGGCAACTTTTTCATGTAGTTCTTTTGCCGTATCTATGTTAATTGGCAAATTCTTAAATTCGCGCAATAAAAAAGCGTTAACATTTGCAACACCATCCGTAATTAACGCTTCAATTTCCCTAATGGAAAGAATGCCAAATTTAGTTTCACGATAACTCGGTTTTGTCTTTGACATAATATGAATTCGGGATTACGATTTTTTTATGGGCACCCTCTTTGATTAGATTCTCTATTTGTATCTTATAGCGTTCAGAGATAGTTTTTTTAGAAAAAACCGCCTCATTTTCCATAAACATATTGTCATACACAAGATTAACAAAGATTTCCCTAAAATATTTTTCCCGTTTTTTATTGTTTAAATTAGTATTTTTCATATTTATATCGTAAATCAAAACGGCTGTTTTGTCAATTCGTTGTAAATTTTCAAATTATTAATTCATTAAATCCTTGAAATTTATTTTAAATTCATCTTCAATAAATTTGATAGTACCGAGTTGACTTTCAAGAGATGCTTTTATTGAGGGAAAAACAAAAAGCCTTGGATTATTTCGCCATTTTCCTTGTTTTGCGGTGAAACTTTTGATCCATTCAATTTTTACTAAATATTCTGATTTTTCATTGTCTGAATTTTCAAAGATTTTATTGTTTTCAAGTTTGACATTTTCCAAATATTTCCCTTTAAATTGAAAATCATTTACGCGTTTTGCTTTTTCAATTACCTTCCCTACACCGACATATCCGCCTGTGTTATTATGTTTGCTTAAATAAGCAGCGATCATGTCGCCTGAGTTTAATTGCCTAATTTGCCTGCTCCACTGCTTACCTTGTCCTGCGGATAAAAATCCATATTTACGGCAATCATTCCAACATCGGTTTCTTCTTTCGCCGACGTTTATATAATAAATTCCATTTTCGTAATCAAATCCATTAAGATCAAGATGTATTGTATTTTTTGGTCTAAAGTTATCAGCGTAATGTCCGCCGCTTTTATTGGTTAATCCTCTAATTTTCCAAATTAAAGTTTTCTCTACTAAAAATGCTTGTTTTTGAGTAAGATTTTTGGCAACTACTTTAATAATAGGTGTTAATCCAATTTTTTCTATTTGTTTTATTATTTTTGTTTTTTCTGAATCATCGTTATTTTGAAGGTGCGCATTTTTTCGCTCGCCTATTCCTTTCCCATAATAAAACTCTTCTAAATTTCTAGGGTCTATATATACATAAACATAATATTTGTTGTTCATAAATTTTTTAATAAATTTTTCGTAGCGACAGAGGAGAAAACACCTTAATTTATAATTTATAATTTAGTTTTCAATAAAGAATTTAACAATAGGAAATTCTTTGTATGGTTGATTGAATTTTTCAGATCCCATATGTCCTTGGTCTGAACGAATAATCAAATCTCCTCCAAGTTTCTTTTGCATAACTTTACCCATCTCCTCATTGCATCCCCAGGGATCATCAATTGAATTTATGTATATAAATTGTTTTGAATGTTTTCTGATTTTTGACCAATCATAATTATCTTGAAGAATTGGGTTTGGATTAGAGTCTAAAGGTTTGTAAAATCCTGCAACTAAAATAGATTTACTGATTTTTTTATCAATGTTTTCAAGAATACTTAAAATCAAGGGACAGCCAGAAGAGTGACCAACTAAAATTGTGTCTTCGTTATATTTAAATTTTTTTAATACGAACGATAACAATTCTTTTAAATCTGGTTTATCAGGATTTGGAAGTCGGGGGATAGAAACATTGAATTTTTCTGCTGGCAAGTTGTCTTTCAAATATGGAAACCAGAAATGATTAGGAGTTCCTCCTGTTCCATGAAAAATAATTACATTATTCATATTTAAACTGTGTTATTTTTAAAAAAATATAAAAAAGCTATTTCTTGTCTCTGTATATGCAAACTTGATAAAGAATTATCCCTACGGTTACAATACCAAGACCTTGTCCGAAAACCAAAATCTAAGCCTTACCCCAAAATTTAGACAGTATGCTAAGATATAATTATTGGCATAATTAATCTAAATTATATGGGTAATATCAAAAGAAAACATTCAACATCATTCAAGATTGAGGTCGCCTTGGACATGATCAGGCAGAAAGAAACCGTAGCCATTATCTGTTCCCGCTACAGCATTCATCCGACGCAGGCAAACAGGTGGAAAGACAAGGCGCTGGAAATTATGGCAGCCGGTTTTAACAACAAATCTACTGTCAAACAAAAACAAAAAGACGAATTAATTGATGAACTTTACAAACAAATCGGTCAGCTCAAAGTAGAGCTGGACTGGTTAAAAAAAAATATGGGAACTGCCTAAACCAGAACGCCAAGCGCTTGTTAAGCCAAATCATCACGGCATATCCATCGCCCGCCAATGCGAGCTTCTGGGAATAAGCCGCGGAAACTATTACTACCAGCCAAAGCAGAAAAGCGAAAAGAACATTTTGCTTATGCGCCGGATTGACGAAATTTATACCAAATTCCCGTATTACGGCGCTCCTAAAATTACGGCTCAGCTTAACCGCGAAAGCTATGCAATAAACCATAAGCGCATAGAGCGGCTAATGAGCGTAATGGGCATTCAGGCCATATTTCCGAAAAGGAATTTAAGCAAAAATGGCAAAAATCACGTTAAATACCCTTATTTACTGAACAAAATTGATATCAACCGCCCAAATTATGTCTGGGGGACTGATATCACCTATGTTCGGGCTAATGGGAAATGGTTTTATCTTGTCGCTATTCTGGATTGGTATTCGCGCTATGTGATAAGCTGGAAATTATCGCGTTCTATGGAAACGGATTTTTGCATCGCCTGCCTTAAGGAAGCGCTGAAAATAGCTTTGCCGGAAATTCATAATTCCGATCAGGGCAGTCAATTTACCGCCGAAGAATATATTGCTATACTGAAAGCACATGAATCGATTCGGATTTCAATGGACGGGCGTGGTCGATGCTTTGATAATATTTTTACCGAACGGCTGTGGCGCAACGTCAAATACGAAGAGGTATATTTGAAAGAATACGAATCATTTAATCATGCCGAATTCTCATTGTCTGAATATTTCCACAAATACAATTACGAGCGCATTCACGAGAATCTGGATTACCTGACTCCGGCAGAAGTCTACTTCGGAGTAAATCTGGATGAAGAGAGGAAAAACGAAGCCATAAAATCCATTCTAAGCCCTGAAGCGATAGCCAGACGATGTTTGATGCCTGAATCGCCGAAAGATTTCATCATCTCAATTCCAAATAAACAAAAGGTCGAAATAAATCACATTTAATTGCCAATTTACTGTTCAAAGAATGGGGGGAGGTATAATCTGAAGTTTTTGTTTCTCTTCAT
>JAGLLI010000081.1 GCA_023140595.1 Candidatus Parcubacteria bacterium | reverse complement strand
ATATTGGCAAATCAGTGCTTTCTGTCGTTGCCTTGATTACTTCATAAGATTTTTTTAAATCAGCCATTAACGCTGCTCCGGCGCCTTGCTTTTGCACTTTTTTTACAGGACATCCAAAATTTATATCAATTCCATCCGGCTTAATTTGCTCATGAATTAATTCAGTAGCAACCTTAAAACACTCAGGCTCGCTGCCAAAAAGTTGAACCACAAACGGCCTTTCTTTTTCTTCAAACCGCGCCAATTTTAAAGTTTCAGATGCGTCAAGATTTTTTCTTTTTTTAGCATCATAAAAAAGCGCCGTTGCCGACGCCATTTCCGAGTACATTACGTCCGCGCCAAACTCTTTGCATATCTGCCTGAATGCTGAATCGCTTATTCCGGCTAAAGGTGCCAGCGCGTAGAATGGTTTTTTTAGTTTTTTCCAGAAATTTATCACAAAATAAATTTAGCTACGTGTTAAAATAAGCAAACCGATAATGGTAATTAAAATGCCAATAGACTTAACAACACTCAAGTCTTCTTTTAAAAATATAATTCCCAAAAAAACCGCAACTATGATTGTTCCACTCATAACCAAGGGAAGACCAATAGATAATGGCGCGTTTTTTGAATACATTAACAAGTAAAAAATTTCCGCAACACCTGCAAATAATCCCGCCAATACTGGGTATATTATTACATTTTTAGTTATTGTTAAATTCTGCCCGGTAAATTTTAAAAAAATTGTTGAAATAGCAGCTACTAAAAATGCCGTTCCAGTTAAAAACATAATAGCAATCGTGGGGCTTAATTTATTAGCAGAAATTTTTACGAAGAAATTATATACCCCGTAACTTGAAGCAGTTAATACTGCGAATGTTAACCAATGCATATTTTTATTTGAAAGTTAAATTAATATTGAATATTAATACTATTTTTTATAAACCCGCACTCCGTCCTTACTATCTTCAACTGTATATCCTAATTTTTCTATTTCATCTCTCAACCGATCGGATTCTTCAAAATTCTTTTCCTTTCTGGCTTTTTGCCTTTCCTTCTTTAACATTTCAACATTTTCATCTATTTTTATATCCTCCTCTGTTTTAATATCTAAATTAGTAATACCTACACCGAATATTTCTGAATCAAACTCCAATAAAGTAGCCTTTTTATCCTCGTTACTCAAATCCGACTTTAACATTTCCTGCGCCACAGCCAGCGCTTTGGGTATATTTAAATCATTATTTACTTCTTCTAAAAATTTATTTTTAAATTTTTTACTTACTTTTCCGTTTATTTCTCCGAGATTTCTAAATTGATTTTTTAAATGATTTAATCCTTTTTCCGCATTTTTCATAACTTCCTCGTTATATTCCATCGGCTTCCGATAATGTGTCTGTAAAGCGGCAAAACGATATACTAACGGATCTATTCCTTTTTTTATAAAAGCATTTTTAAGTGTCAAAAAATTATCATCGCTTTTAGCCATTTTTTTGCCGCCTTTAATATTTAAAAACGCGCCGTGCATCCAATAATTAAAAAATTGCTTACCGGTCGCGGCTTCCGACTGCGCTATTTCATTTGTATGGTGGACATTGATATGGTCAATTCCGCCACAATGAATATCAAGCTGTTCTCTCAATTCTGCCATGCTCATCGCGGAACATTCAATAGCCCATCCGGGAAAACCAATTCCCCAAGGGCTATCCCATTCCATCTGTCTTTTTTTATCTTTTGGGGAAAATTTCCAAAGCGCGAAATCAGTTGAATTTTTTTTCTCTTCATTTTTCTCAACACGTGCGCCCTCTCTTAAAGTTTCCAAATCTAGATGAGAAAGCTTGTTGTAATCTTTAAATTTAGACGTATCATAATATATGCCATCGCTTGTTTTATACGTAAAGCCTTTTTTTTCTAAAATTTTTATTAAATCAATTTGCTTTTGAATATATTCAGTAGCTTTGCACCAGATATCAGGCTCAATAATATTTAATTTTTTTAAATCACTCTTAAACGCTTTTGTATAAAATTCAGCAATTTCCCAAGCGGTTTTACCTTCTCTTTTTGAGCCCTTTTCCAATTTATCCTCGCCCATATCCATATCCCCTACCAAATGCCCCACATCTGTAATATTCATAACATGCTTCACTTTATAACCATTATATTTCAAAACCCTCTTTAAAATATCTTCAAAAATATAAGCGCGCAAATTCCCGATATGCGCGTAATTATAAACAGTCGGCCCGCAAGTATACAGCCCGACTTCGCCATTTTTAATTTCTTTAAACTCTTCTTTTTTACGAGTTAACGTATTGTATAAATAAATTTTATTCATATAAATTTGTGCTTAAATATTTCTCGCCTCTGTCCGGAAAAATCGTAACAATATTTCCTTTTGCAATTTTTTCCGCGACTTTCAACGAGGCGAGCATAGCGGCTCCGGAGCTCATTCCGACAAAAATTCCTTCATTTTTTACAATCTGCCGAGACATTTCATATGCTTCTTTAGTATCTATAATAATTATATCATCTAATTTACTCTTGTCATATATCGCAGGCACAATCGCCTCTTCCATATTTTTTAAGCCTTGGATATAATGCCCTTTTTCAGGTTCGGCGCTGACAATCTTTACTTTTGGATTATATTTTTTTAAATATTCGCCAACCCCCATCAAAGTGCCGGAAGTGCCGATTGCGGCTACAAAATAATCAATATCACCGCCGGTTTGCTGCCAAATCTCTTGGGCGGTTGTTTCATAATGAGCTGCCCTATTAGCGTCATTTGAAAACTGATCAGTATGATAATATTTTTCCGGATTCGCGGAAACCAACTGGCGCACTTTTGTAATCGCGCCGTCAGTCCCTTGCCTTTTGGGAGTTAAAATTATTTTCGCGCCAAAAGCTTTAATCATTTTCTGCCTTTCAATTGAAACAGCCTCGCTCATAACAATCTCCACCTTATATCCTTTGACAACGCCGATCATAGCCAAAGAAATTCCGGTATTTCCCGAAGTTGCCTCAATAATTATTTTATCTTTGCCTAATTTCCCTTCAGCCTCCGCGCTTTCAATCATTTTCAAGGCAACCCTGTCTTTAATGCTTCCACCCGGATTTCTACCTTCAATCTTGGCAAAAATATTTACGTTTTTTTTATCGCTTAATTTATTGATTTTAACCAAAGGAGTGTTGCCGATGGTTTGTAGAATATTGTTATGTATCATAATTTTATAATATTGATAAAAATTTAACCGTATTGTTTTTATAATTTAATAAAAATACTTCACATTGTCAAATATGCTCGTGGACTTGCGCAACAAAAAATTATTAATTTTTAATTACTCATCAAGCCACTCTCCCTCCTGCCTAACCAACAATTCCTCGGCTCTCAACGGCTCTGCCATTATCTCCTTAACAATTTTCTCCATTCTCGTGCCTTGCGACCCTTTGATTAAAACCAAATCCCCTTCTCTTAACCTATCCTGAACAAACATTTTCGCGTCATCTGATTTGGAAAAATGAAAAATATTATCTTTTAACATGCCGGCGTTCATAGCTCCTCTGCCGATATCTCTGGATCTCTCGCCCACCAAAATTAATTTATCAACACCCATTTTAAACAAATATTTGCCGACTTCCCTGTGCCCTTCTTCACTGTATTTGCCAAGCTCAAGCATATCGCCTAAAACAGCGATTTTCCTGTTTTTATCCGGTATTCTTTTTAAAATTCCCAAAGCCGCGATTGCGGATTGCGGCTCTGAATTATAAGTATCGTCAATAATGGTTGTATTTTTTATGCCTTTGATAATATTCATTCTTCCTTTTGGCGAAACAAAATTTCTAAGCGACTGGCTGATCTCAACCATATTCATCCCAAGCGCTATTCCCGTTGCCGCTCCGGCCAAAGCGGCGTAAATGGCGTTTACGCCAAGAACATTAGGAAGTAAAACCGGCGTGGCCGCGCCGTTATAAATAATCTTAAAATTAATCCCTTGTAAATAACTTTTATCTGCTTCTTCAAAACTAAACCTTATTTCACACGCCTGTAAATTAGATTTTTCATCCAAGCCGTAAGTAATTACTTTAGATCTGCTTTCATTGATTGATTTTCTTGAACCTTCGTTATCATAATTTATTACAGCATATCCTAATTTTTTAATATTTTTTATTAACTTAGCCTTTTCTTGTCTTAATTTTTCTTTAGACGCAAAATATTCAAGATGCACTGAACCGACAAAAGTAAGAATGCCAATATCAGGCTTTGCTATATTTAATAAATAATCCATATCGCGCGGGCGGTCTATGCCCATCTCAAGAATCAATATTTTCGGATAATTTTTATCTTTAAAAAATATCAGCTTGCTTGCTTTTAAAAAAACCAACATCCAGCCAATCAATGATTTTTTTGGAGAGTCAGCGCCAATAACAGTTAAAGGCAAACCAATTTCATTATTGTAATTTTTTACGCTTCTTCTGGAATTAAATTTATCTTTTAACACCGCGTAAATCGCTTCTTTCGCGCTAGTCTTGCCAACACTGCCGGTAATGCCGATAATTTTCGGTTTGTATTTAAGCAAAATTATTTTTGCCAGTATTTTTAATTTTAATTGAATTATTTTTTTCATATTTATCTCTCTTTAGGAACCTGATAATAATTTAAAATAAATTCCGCTATTTGCCCGAATAAAGGCGCTGCTGAAGACGCGGAAAAATCAACATCTTTAGGGTCATCCAATTTTACAATCATAACAAATCTGGGATTTTCAACCGGCGCGAAACCTACAAAAGAATGAATTGTTTTGTCTTCGCTATATCCGCCTTTCTCCATATCAGCCACTTGTGCTGTTCCTGTTTTTCCTCCGACATAGTATCCGCTCACTCCTGCCAATTTGGCATGTCCGCCGTCAACAACATTTACCATCATGCCGGTTACCAATAAAGCCGCTTTTTCTGAAATCACCCGTCTTATTTTTTTGGCTTGAGTTTTTTGCTTAGAGCCATCTTGGGCAACAATCTCTGAAACCAGATAAGGCTTCATTAATATTCCGCCATTTACAACAGCTGAATAAGCCGTAACAATCTGCAAAGGAGTCGCCGTAATGCCTTGCCCAAAAGAAGCGGTTGCCGCTTCAACTGGACGAATTGTTTTTCTTTTTAAACTACTAATATTGCTAACTCCTTCTGTCTCCAATTCAATGCCGGTTTTTTCGCCAAAACCGAAATTTATTACATAATCGGCAAACATTTTAGGAGAAGTTTTTTCCATAATATAAATTGAACCTGTGTTTAAGGATTCTTCCAAAACAGTAACCATGTTTACCCTGCCATATCCGCCATGCGTTTCATAATCGGAATTTTTAATCGGTTTTGACCAGCCTTCAATCATAAGATAGCCTTTGTCAGCATAAAAAGTGTTAGGACTTACTTTCTCCTGATCAATGCCGGCAGCCATTGTAATAACTTTAAAAATTGAACCTGGCTCATATTGCTCAAATATTGCCGGGTTATTATAAATATTAATGTCCTCAACCTTGCCATAATCATTTGGGTCATAATTCGGACAAGAGCACATCGCCAGAATCGCGCTCGTGTCAGGCTCCATAACAATAACCGTCCCACCGTCAGCGCCGTGCCGCATTGCAGATTCTTCAAGCATTTCACAGGCTGCGAATTGAATAGAGCGATTTATGGTTAAAATTAAATCACTTCCATCATTAGGTTCATTATACTCGCGCTCTTTAATAATAATCAACCCACCGCCGGCTGAACGTTCGGCTTTTATTGAGCCGTGCCTGCCTGACAATTCATAATCAAAAAAACCTTCAAGCCCGTATTGTCCGGATTTTTTATCTCCGCTAAAACCGACAAAGCCAAGCAGATGAGAGCCGACATTGCCCTCAGGGTAATAACGATACTCTTCCATTATATAATCAACTCCATCCAAATTCAATGCCAATATTTTTTTTAATTCTTCTTCTTCAACCTTTTTTCTAATAGGCTCATAAGGGTCATTTTTTTTGCTTAATTTTTTTTTATAATTTTCAATTATCTCTTCTTTTCTTAATTTAATTTCCAGTTCTTTTTTTATCTGTAAAAACTCTTCTTTTTCTTGCGCTAATACTGAACTGGAGTCTGCGGTTAATTCCTTAAAATACTCATCCGAACTTAATAATTCATCCACCTCTTTTTCTACTTCTTTTTTATTGAATATTTCATAAAATATTTCGGATGTTTTCTCAATATTTTCAATTTTTTTTGGAATCGCGTACACTAAAGCGTATTCCTTATTCGTCGCTATCGGATAATATTTGCCATTACCATCTTGCCCGTCTTGAATAAAAATTTTTCCTCTTTCCGGCTTAAGCATATTAAAAACTTGATGCTGATCCATAGCTAGTGCCGTGTAAAGATCGTATTGCATTATCTGCAAACTGAATAATTTATAAACTAAAATGCCGGCAAATAAAAAAATAATCGCCATAATAACATTTAGGCGATTAGTATAATCTGAATTATTTTTTGCTTTTTTTCTTGCCGGTATCATCTGTAAAAATTTATTTTTTAGCAACGTCTTCATTATTAATGGTAATATAATCAATTTTATCCACTTTAACCATCTTCATATCTTTCGCCCTTTTATTAATATTGTCATAAGACTCCATTTCCATAATAGCCAATTCGTAATCATTGGTCAAATTGTTTTGTTTTGTCGCTTCCTTTTTTAATTCTTCCAAAACAATGCCTTTTACAGCCAAATCGTTTATAGTGATAATATAACATAATCCAGAAAAAACAGCTAAAAAAATTATGGTTCCGCTAAGCAATTTCCACGACAAAATATTCCTTTTTTTCCGCTTGGAATTTAAAAGCTTTCCTCCGTAATTTTTGGGAAGTCTATTGTTGATTCTTTGTGTTTTTACCATTTTTATATTTGTTTTTTTTGTTTATTTTATTTTTTTTCAATTACCCTCATTTTCGCGCTTCTTGATCTGGGATTTTTTTTCACTTCTTCCGCGCTGGCGGGTAATGCTTTTTTTGTAATTATTTTTAAACCTGCCTTATGCCCGCATCTGCATACCGGCAATTCAGGCGGACACAAACAATCTTTTGCTTCTTTTTTAAAAAAATGCTTAACTATTCTGTCTTCCAAACTATGATAAGAAATAACAACGATTCTTCCGCCCTTTGTTAATATATTTAAAGCCTCGGGAAGGGCCTTTTTAAGACTGTTTAATTCATCATTAGTGGCAATGCGAAGCGCTTGAAAAGTACGCGTGGCAAAATGAATCTTTCTATTGTTTCGATATTTTCCGGGCACTGCCTCGGCAATTATATCAACCAATTGTTTAGTATTTTTAATCTCAATATCTTTTCTCGCGTCAATAATTCTCCTCGCAATACTCTTGGCAAACCGCTCCTCCCCATAATCTTTTAATATTTTTTCTATTTCTTTCTCGCGCCAATTATTTATAATCTGTTCAGTAGAACATTCTTGTTGCGCGCCAAAAGCCATATCTAACGGAGCATCCAACTGAAAAGAAAAACCCCTGCGCTCGTCTTTGAGTTGAGCTGAAGATAGGCCAAGGTCAAATACAATACCGTTGATTTTGGCATCTTGCGGGTTCTCCCAATTATTTTGTAAAATTTTGGCGATATCTTTAAAATTGCCATGCGCTATTTTAATATTTTTTAAATTTTCTTTTTTGATTACGGTCTCCGCGTTTCTAACGGCGAGTTTATCCAAATCAATTGATAATATTTTTCCTTTTGGCAAGATCAATTTCGCGATTGCCACAGTATAGCCGGCGCCTCCTAACGTACAATCAATAAAATTTTGATTTTTTTTAGGCGACAAAAAATCAATTACCTCGTTTAACATTACCGGAATGTGCTTATATTCTTTCATTCTATTACAATACCAATGCCCTTGTTCTGGCAAATATAATCTGCTTTAATTCTTCAGTATCAACAATCGGCGCCCTGATTACCCTTATTCGCACTCCCTCTTCTTTATTTTTGTTTTCATTTTTTGTTTGCAATTTTATTTTCATATTTATTTTTATTATTTAATTTACTTGTAACTGCTCACAATCATATACCTTGTAAAGTGAAGCTAAAGCTAATATAAGTTATTTTAGTTGACTGAATTCGCGTCGGCTGCACATTGAAGGCAAGTAAAATAACTTATATTAGCTTTAGCGTAACGGATAGTGAGTTACATTTATTTTAAATCCCCAAATTGCCTAATGCTTCGGCAATTTCAGCGCTCTTGCTTTCGGTTCCTTGCTTATATTTATCCCATTTATTATCATCCCAAATTTCCAGCCTGTCATATAAGCCGGCAACCACTGTTTTTTTTCCTAAACCGGCAAATTTTCTTAAATATTCCGGCAAAGTAATCCTGCCTTGATTGTCAAAATCAACATCCATAGCTCCTGCCAGCATTAAACGGGAAAAAGCTCTGGCCTTTGCCTGGCTAATCGGCAAATTGGCAAGTTTTTTCGCTATTTCTTTCCATTGCTCTTTTGGATATAAAAAAAGACAGTTATCCAAACCGCGAGTAACAACTGCTCCTTTTTTAAGCAAACTGCGAAATTTCACAGGAATCGCCAGCCTGCCCTTAGAATCTAAATTGTGTTTATATTCGCCTATAAACATAAAGCTAAAGAATAATTTTTAAAAAAATTTCAGAAATTATGTCATTTAAGGAGTTAAATCGCTATAATCAACTTAACTCCTTAAAGACACGACAAGCTTTTATATTTAAATAAAGGAAGGGCTTTTTAGATTAAGGAGGAGGCTGATTGTCTGCTTTCGCAGGTATCAGACCCCTTCTTCGCCTAAATTATTTTTGTTTTTACTCGTCCTTTTTTTGAGGCAGAGTAAGCATCCCCATGCTTGCCGCGTAATACGCTTGCGCATTCTACGCGGCTTGCCACGTTACGCAATTATGCATTTTCGCGGCGTGCCGCGTGATGTGCTTGCACATTCTACGCGGCTTTTTGTTTTTGTATTTTTACCAGCGCGTATTGTCTTGGCTGGTTTTATATTTATTTTTATTTAATTTTTGTTTCTTTTGTATTTTTTTCTATCTTTATGTTTTTTTTCAAATTCACCTCAATTCACCACTTTTCACCTTTATGATTAAAGTATACACCACTTTTACCCAAAAGTCAAGCCATCTCCCCCACCGCATATTACGCAAACATTAGTAAATCTTATAAATAATTTTTAAGATATTAACATATTTTTTAAAACAACAAATCCACAGCCATAAATTTAGCATTAAAAAACGCTTACTTTTCAACAGCTTTATCCACAATAAAATAAAAATACGCAAATATATATCGTAGAGACGCATTGCAATGCGTCTCTACGGTATATATTTGCGTGTTTTTTGTATATTAAAAATAATTTTTTAAAAAAAGAAAAACCGGTTACACATCCTCAATGTATAACCGGTATAATTTAGTTCAAGGAAACTTTTACGAAAGTGTCTCAACGACTAGCTGAATCGCCTCTTTTCGATTCCCGAAACCTGAATTTTCTAAAAAACCCAATGCTTTTTCTATTTTTTCCTTCCTCGTTGAATTCTCGGCGGATAACCTTTTTAAATCATCCTTTTGTTTAAAAAGTTTTTCCGATAGCCTAATCGACAACTTGCCTAGCGACTCTTCCTCTACGCGGACAACAGCCATTTGTCTTATTTCTTCAGCAAGTTTTTCTGACTCCTCACCTTCCGATATCAAATACTGGCAAATTAAATTGCCGGCAGAAACTGGAAGAATGTGCTTGTCTGTGCCCAATTGATTAGTTGTATACCATTCGCCGTCAATTTTTACATCTAGCGCTCGCCCATCGTTAGTAATCTGCGCAAGTTTGTCGGCTTTTGGTACCCAAGGTTCATCCTTGTCCTGAGCAAAAATATAGGGTTCATTATCTTTCCACCCAATTTTAAGAAAAAAAGGATAATAATCATTCCTAAATTTGCTGGCAATAGCAATCAAGCCAATTTTACCATTTAACGGAGGTACAAATAAAATTGGTGCCAATTCCTTATAACCCTGCTGAACACTTGCCTCAACACTGGCACCCAAAAATATTAAATTTTTACCAACACTGTTATGGAGTGCTATGACTCCATCGCCCTTAACCACATCAAAACAAACACTTAAATTTCTTGTCGTTGACATTTTGCTTCTCCTTTCATTTTTTACCTGAACTCATCTGTCAGGCGTTCAAAGAACATTTCAGCGCCGACTCATCTGTGGCGCCTAAAGCGTTTGCATTATTGCGCCCCTAGCTCCTAACGGACATTAATCAAATAATAAAAATCTCCTTGATTAATATTTCATAATAGCACATCGTGCAATTTTTGTCAAATTTTTGAAATTAAAACAACTAATTTTTATTTAATATTAGTAATTTTTAATTTCTTTTTTTATGCGGACACAAACCACCCATTCAAAAACCGGTTCAATTCAAAATATTATTGCGGTAAATTTTGAATTGTTTTTTTATACGCACGGATAGAATGCCTAAATAATTTTCTCGGCCTGCCATTGTCCGCCTGATCTAGCGCTGAAAAATATGAGATGCGATTTTTATTTTTAAAAAGTATTAAGCCGTATCCGGATTTAAGCAGCATCCAAACAAACAGCAATCTGCCGACTCTTCCGTTGCCGTCTATAAATGGATGAATATATTCAAAACGATTATGAAAAATAGCCGCCCTAATAAAAGGATGCAGTTTTTTCTTTTGCTTCGCCTTTTGCCAAATAAGCAATTCGGACATGCTTTTACGCACATCCTTTGGCAAAACAGTTTTTTTGTTATTCACTATAATATTGGCTTTCTTATAACCCGTTTCAATGCCCAAACCGCAAGTAACCAATTTATGCAACTCTATAATTGAACGTTGATTTAATTTAAAATTATCACCGCGAATTAATTCAAACGCTTTGATCGCGTTATTTACTTCTATAATTTCTTTTTTTTCAGTGGTTTTTTTTATATACTGTTTTTTTATAATTTTTTCCACTTCTTTTTGCGATAATTTGCTGCCTTCTATGGCGTTGGATTCAAAAATAAATTGAATGGCAAAATCGCGCCAAAATCGCTCTTTTTTATAATCAGATAAATTAATAAAAAAATATTTCCATTTAACACGCAGAATCTCCACTTTTTTATATTCTTCTACCGGTATCTGACTGTCTAAGATATATATATTTTCAATATTATCATTAACAAGCCCTATTTCTTTATTTTGTAATTTTTTATAATATTCACTCAAATCGTTAGGTATATTTTTTCCAATATATGCTTGAATTTTTTTAAAACATGAGCCTATATTAATTTGCTCGGTTAAGTAAAAAAATGGCTTATTTTTAACAATTTTTTTCTCTATTTTAATCATAAAAATTAGGTATATTTATTTAATATATTTATATTATCAAAAAATAAAAAATAAGGCAAATGATTTCCCATATTCAATTCAAAATATTTATCGTTTTAATATTAAAATCTCACAACCACCTTCCCCCTAACCAAATCACCCCCATCGTTCCCGCAAAAATCAACAATATCAACATCCTTAAATCTAACATCAAAATAATACTCTGTTTTGCCTATATAATGCGCTCCGTTTTGAGATTCAACAATAACCGCCAAATCTCTGCCTATAAACTTTTGCTTATATTTTTTCTCCAACTTTTTTCCCAATTCCCTTAATTTCTTAGCGCGCTCCTTGATAACGCTTGCGTCCAGATGATTAGGGAAATTAAAAGCCTTGGTTTTTTCATGAGCTGAAAAAGGAAAAACATGCAAACGGCTGAATTTTATTTTTTTAATAAAGTTATAAGTATCCTGAAAATCTTTTTCTGTTTCTCCGGGAAAACCGACAATCACATCCGTGCTTAAAGCTATATCATGCATATATTTTCGTAATTTTGTAACTTTTTTCTGAAAATCAACCCGTTTATACGGACGATTCATTAATTTTAAAATTTTATCTGAACCATTTTGCAAAGGAATATGCAAATGCTTGCATATTTTTTCATTTTCACTCATCAACTTAATTAATTCATCTGTCACCTCTGTTACCTCTATTGAACTTAATCTTATTTTTTCCGAATTCTTAATTTCTAATAATCTTTTTATCAAATCGGTTAAATTGATTTTTTCTTTAAAATCTTTTTCTCGCCCATATAATCCCAAATGAATTCCGCTTAAAATAATTTCTCTAAACCCGTTTTTTACGGCAAATTCAACTTCTTTAATAACTTCTTGTGATTTACGGCTTTTTAATCTGCCGCGCGTAAAAGGAATAATGCAATAAGAGCAGAATTGCTCACAGCCATCTTGAATTTTTAAAAAATACCGCGATTTATCAGTGCTGACAATATTGTTTAATAATTTATTTTTTTCTTTTAGCTTTGGAAAAAATCTTTTTATACGTTTAATCAACTCCCTATAATTCCCCACTCCCCAAATTAAATCCGCTTGATTTTTTATTGAAATTTTATCATCTATTTCCGGACAACAGCCCATAATAATAATTTTTACTTTTGGATTTTCTTTCTTAGCTAAATTAAACATACGGCTATTCTTCCGAATAGCCGTTTTTGTGACAGCGCAAGTGTTGACAATAGCCAAATCAGCTGAATTTTTACACTCTTCAAAACCGATTTTGTTTAAACGTTTTTTTAAATCAGCTGAATCATATTGATTAACCTTGCAACCCAAAGTGTATATTTTATAAGTTTTTATTTTAGCCATTTACAAAAATAACAACAAAACAATTATCGCCAATGCTATTCTATACCAAGCGAAAGAAATTAAAGAGTGTTTTTTTACAAAACGCAGAAAATATTTAATTGTCAGCCAGCCGGAGATAAATGCGGCGCAAAAAGCGATTAACAGTATTGAAAATTCATAATTACTTAGTTCCGCGTCAAATAATTGCGGGATTTTTTTTATGCTTGCGCCCAGTATAATCGGCAAGGATAATAAAAAAGAAAAGCGGACTGCCGCCTCCCTCTTTAAACCAACGCCCAAACCTGCTATAATGGTTATACCGGATCTGGAAGTTCCCGGAATCAAAGCCAAGCTTTGGGCAAAGCCTATTATTAACGCTTCTTTCCAATTAATGGCTGAAATTTCTTTTTGTTTATTTTTAATTTTTTCAAATATTATAAACAATAATGCCACCACAAAAAGCATTACAACAACGACAAAAACAGAGCGCAACTTATTTTCAATTATATCTTCCAGAAAATATCCCGCTATTGCCGCCGGAATAGTGGCTAAAATTATTTGCCAGCCCAGACTCGCGCTTTCATCAATTTTTCCTGAAAAACTTTTTATCCATGATTTTAATATTTTTATTATATCTTTTAAAAAATATAACAACACCGCTAAAAAAGTGGCAAAATGCAAAACCACGTCAAAAGCCAATTCATT
>JAGLLI010000080.1 GCA_023140595.1 Candidatus Parcubacteria bacterium | reverse complement strand
AAGTATTAAATAAAATTACAAGGAGGATGCCTATTATTAAAAACTTGCCAAAACACGAACAACCGCGGGAAAAATTAATTGAAAAAGGCGCTGAAAATTTGCGTGATAGCGAGTTAATGGCGATTTTGCTAAGAACCGGAATTGAAGGTAAAAATGTTTTAAAAATATCAGAAGAAATATTAAATAAATTTTCCAAAAAGAAATTATTATCGCTTGATTTTGAAAAATTATCAAAGATTAAAGGAATAGGAGCAGGCAAGGCTTGTTTGTTATTGTCTGCCTTTGAATTAACAAAAAGAGCTTTGGAGGTGGAAGATAATAATCTGCCGGCTATTAATTCCGCAAAAGACGCAGTGGCGCAGCTTCAAGAATTGCGCACAGCCAAAAAAGAGCATTTTGCGGTTTTGTATTTGAATGCCCGCAATCAGTTAATTCATAAAGAAACAATATCAATCGGGACTCTAAACGCGAGCTTGGTGCATCCGCGGGAGGTTTTTAAACCGGCGATTGAACATTTGGCGGCAAGTATAATTGTGGCGCATAACCATCCGAGCGGGGGATGCGAGCCGAGCGAGGCGGATTTGGAATTGACTAAAAGATTGAGAGGTGCAGGTAAATTATTGGGGATAGAAGTTGTTGATCATGTTATTATTTCATCTACGGATTTTGCTTTGTGCTGATGATTGACTTAGGGGGTGGAAAATAGTAAAATTAGGATGGAATTAAGAAGAATATGATAATCAATTTTAAAAATAATATGAAGATATATTCATTAAAATCTGGATTAAATTTAGCAGAATTAAATTCTGAACACGAATGTGCAATTGAAGGAATTATTGGTCAAGATAACACTCCGCGAATAAATGGAGAAATTGTTGATAATGATTTTTATATTTCAGATTTATCTTTATTAAAAGGTGGTCAAATATTAAGTTTGATTGATAATAATAAACATCATATATTAAATAGAATTAAAAGAGGCGGCGTATTGCTTTGTTTCGCCGAGAAAATACAAAAATGTAACGAGAAAACTAATTATACTTGGATTTATGATTTTTCTAATCATTTTAATATTGAAAATTTAGAAGGAAATGATTTTAATTTTTGTGGTAATGAAGATTTTATAAATGATTTTCAAAAAATTGTTAACGACTTTAAATTTTTTTGTATATTTAACAGTAATAAAAGAAATGAATTAAATAATATTTTTAAAAAAATAGGAATAAATAAAGGCGGGAATGGAGTTGCTGTTTTTGCTAAATTTGGCAGGGGATATATTTTTATTTTACCAAAACCCAATGATAAAAATAAAATTATAAAATATTTTATTGAAAAAATTTTTCCAAAATTAGAAGTTAATTTTGAAATAGAAAGCGGAAGTAAAGAGCCAATACCCGAAGAAATAAAAAATTTGGAAGTAACAGAACAAAAAGAGTTGAAAGGAAAAATAGAAAAACAGAATGAAGTTATTAAAAATGAAAAAGAAAAATTAGGTAACTTAAATAAGGAGTACAAGAAATTAGAGCAATGGAAAGATTTATTATGGCAAACAGGAACTCCGCTTGAAAATATCGTGAAAAACTTTTTTAATTTATTGGGGTTGAAATTAGAAAAGCAAGAAATTGATTTGGTTGGAAAATATAATGACTGTGAAGTTTTTATAGAAGTGAAAGGAAACACAAAATGTATTGATCATAAAAATGATTTCAGACAAATCCAAGAAAGAAAACATTATAATTCTAAAGACCCGCAAAACACAATAGCATTATTAGTTGGCGATGCTTTTAGACTTGAATCGTTAGATCAAAGACCTCCGTCAGAAAATCACTCAATTTTTGCTGAAACCTCTGTTAGTATTGCAAAAGATACAAAAATAGGTTTAATTTCAACAATTGAATTATTTAATGTGATAAATGATATTTTAAATAAAAAAAAGCAGATAGATAAAAATAAAATTTTGGAGAAAATATTAAATTGTCATGGAATTTATTCTTATAAATCTTAACTATGTCTAAATACGAAAATTTATCAAAAGAAGAATTATTGCGATTGGCTAAAAGGCGTGAGCGGGGGGGGGGAAGTGGAAAAAATAGTTACTAAAATATAGAATATTGGACAAAAATATTGATAAAAGGTACCATAAGAGATGTAAAAATGTTATTTCTTATTATGACAAAAAATATTAAAAATAAATTTTTTCGCTATGAAAAAGAATGATCAAAGATGGACAAAAGAACAGACAATAGTAGCTTTTAATTTATATTGCAAGATTCCTTTTAATAGGGTTACTTCAAGTCATCCTGAAATAATAAAGATAGCCAAAATTATTGGACGAAGCGTTAATTCAGTAAAAATGAAAATAGGTAATTTTGGCAGTTTTGATCCCGAATTAAAAAAACGAGGAATTGTCGGGCTTGCCAATGCCAGTAAATTGGACGAAGAAGTTTGGAATGAATTTAATAATAATTGGGACGATTTAGTCTTTGAGAGCGAGAAAGTCTTAACGGATTTTGAGGGAGGAGATATTTTAAAAAGAAAAATAACCGCGGAAGATGATTTTCGCATTGTGGAAGGAATTGAAAAAGAAAGATTGGTAAAAACAAGAGTTAATCAAAATTTTTTTCGCCAGACAGTTTTATCAGCGCATGATTTTACTTGTTGTATTACCGGAATAGATATTCCCGAGCTTCTTATCGCCAGTCATATAATTCCATGGAGTAAAGCATCCAAGGACAGACTTAATCCGAGAAACGGCTTAAGTTTAAATGCTCTTCATGATAAAGCTTTTGATAAAGGGCTTATGACAATTACGGAAAATTTTAAAATAAAAATTTCATCCAAAATATTATCAAAACCAAGCGTTCCCGTTGAAAAATGGATTGCAAGTTTTGATGGTAAAAATATGATAAAACCTGAAAGGTTTGTGCCGACAATTAAATTTCTTAAATATCATAATAATAATATTTTTAAAGCATGACTATTACAACAAAATATATTTGTCCAAACATTACAATTGACGTGGGGCTTGTTGGTTTAAAGAAATTTTATGTGTACAATTACAAGGGTGTTCACTATAGAGTTTTTAATTCTTTAATAAATTTACGTGATTTTATTGCGAGTGGATATGAGTCTTGCGTTTTTGAATGTGAAACTGAAGATGAATTAGAAGAATATTTATGTTGCGAAAAAAAATGAGGAATAAAAATAAAATGGCTGACATTTTTTCAAAAAAGAAAAGAAGCGAGATAATGAGCAAAATAAAGAACAAGGACAGTAAGATTGAAATTGAATTCAGAAAGGCCCTCTGGAAAGAGGGTTTTCGCTATCGTAAGAATGTAAACGTATATTTCGGAAAACCGGATCTTATTTTAAAAAAATACAAGACGGTGATTTTCATTGATTCGTGCTTTTGGCACGGTTGCAAAAAACATTGTAAAATGCCCGCAACCAATAAGAAGTTTTGGGGAAATAAAATTGAGAGAAACAAAGAACGAGATAAGGAAATTAAACGGTATTATAAAAAAATAGGTTGGAATATTATAAGAGTTTGGGAACACGATATAAATAAGAATTTAGATAAAATAATAATCAAGGTAAGTAAAATTTTAAATAGTTGAAAAAATATTATTGAGTTGATGTTTTGGGCTGAATGATTATTGGATAATTATTTTTTTAGTAAGACTATAAAACAATTAAAAATATGCAAAAACAAACAATAAATGAACTAATCACAAAAACAAGGCAGATTTTGGATAAAGAAATTGATGAGAGGGCAATTGATTTTAAAATTTCCAAAACAGTCAAAAAAGAGGTTGCAATGTCGCAGTATATTAGGAAAGTTATTGATGATGATAAATTTGAGAATCAAGAAATTTGTTTTCTTTGGATGAGCGCGGAAAATCAAAATTTATGCGAGAAAATTTGTGAAAATTTAAAAAAAGAATTTGGGATATTTCCAGATTGTTATTTGTTAGAGCAAGAGTTTCGCGGATATAGAAAAACGATTATGGGGGATGAGATTGTTATTGTAAATTGGAATAAATTAAGAAGAAAAGACAGTCGGACAGGGGAATGGAAAAACCGCTTAATGAGAGCTGGCGAAACAATAAATTTTCGAGAGCTTGTCAAAAATACAAAAGATGAAAATACTAAAATTATAATGATTATTGATAAAAATTATTTTAGAAATAAAAGCGAAAGGGTTGTTGAATTAAAAGATATTATTAATGCGGATTTAATAGTTGAGATGAATTTTGCAAAAATTTATTAACCGGCGGTTTGGTAATTAAATTTAATTATATCAATCTATTTATGGAATATAAAAAGCATAAGAACAGAGACTGGATTCATTTAATGTCTGTGCCGATTATTTATGGCATGTCAATTCCTTTGGTTTTTTTTGATATTACTTTAGAAATTTATCATAATATTTGTTTTAGGTTATATGGAATTTCGCTAGTAAAAAGATCAAAATATATTAAAATTGACAGGCATAAGCTTAGGTATCTTAACTGGATTGATAAAATAAACTGCGCGTATTGCGGTTACGCAAACGGACTTGTAAATTACGCGCGAACCATAGCGGCTGAAACAGAAAAATATTGGTGCGGCATAAAGCATAAAAATGACAACAATTTTATTGAACCAAAACATCATAAGGATTTTTTGGATTATGGCGATGAAGAAGGATTGAAAAAAAAGTTTAACTGATAAAATTAGTAATTTTGGTGTTTTTGAATAAATATGTTATAATATTTTATATCTAAATTATTAACAATTAATCAATAATCATTGAATATAAAGCATTGGTTATTAGTAAATTTATGAAAAAAACAAGAAAATTTTTTAGCATTATTACGGTTGTTGCGCTTCTTTTGACTATAGCCGGAGCGCAAGTACCGGCTAACGCCGAGCCGCCGGAGATGGTGAAAGTTATTATCAGTTTTCATGAAGCTCCTGGGCAAGCGGAAAAAAATCTTATTAAAAACGCTGGCGGAAACATTAAACATAGTTACAAAATTATTCCCGCTATGGCCGGAAGTGTTCCTGCGTCAGCATTAAAAGGATTAAATAAAAATCCAAAAATTAAAATTATAGAAATGGATGCTGAAATTTATGCTTTGGACGCGGAATTGGATGCTGCTTGGGGAGTTAAGCATATTGGAGCTGGTATTGTTCATGGCAATAATCAAGGCACTGGTATAAAAGTGGCTGTGCTTGATACTGGAATTGATTACAATCATATTGAGTTTAAAGAAAATTATGCTGGTGGACGTGATTTTGTGAATAATGACAGTGATCCAATGGATGATAACGGACATGGTACTCATGTAGCAGGAACAATAGCTGCTGAAAATAATGACATAGGAGTAGTTGGTGTTGCCCCTGAGGCACAAATTTATGCTTATAAAATTTTAAACAAAAGAGGCAGGGGCGATGTTAGCACAGTAATTGCCGTTTTGGACCAAGCTATTGTTGATGAAATACAGGTTACAAATAACAGCTATGGCAGTTCATTGTATGTTGAGGCAGTGAAAGAAGCTTTTGATGTAGCAGCTAATGATCACGGTATGATTCATATCGCCTCTGCTGGAAATTCTGGCGATGATTTAGGTATTGGTGATAATGTGGGTTATCCTGCTCGTTATGAATCTGTTATTGCTGTAGCGGCAACTGACAGTGATGATGTCCGCGCTAGATTTTCAAGCACAGGATCGGCAGTTGAAATTTCTGCTCCTGGAGTAGGAATTTTATCAACTTATCCGGGAAATAGATTAGCAACTATGAGTGGCACATCTATGGCATCACCGCATGTAGCCGGAACTGTGGCCTTAATGCTTAAGTCCGGAGTAAGTTCAGATGATATACGTGAAAGATTACAAAATACCGCCGATGATTTAGGAGATTCAAATTGGTATGGTTATGGCTTGGTTGATGCTGATGAAGCTGTTTTGGGTGGTTCCACAGCTAATAATTCGCCAGTTGCATATTATGATGGTTTAGTAACTACTGATGAGGATACCGCGGTAAATATTACTTTAACTGCAAATGATTTAGATGGTGATTTATTGACGTATAGTATAGAAACAAGCCCGTCTAATGGAACTTTGTCAGGTATAGCTCCAAGTGTTGTCTATACCCCAAACGAGAATTACAATGGCTCTGACAGTTTTACATTTAAAGCTAATGACAGAATAGTAGATAGTAACGTAGCTACAGTAGACATTACTATTACTCCAGTTGGTGATGCGCCAATTTCATATGATCAGTCAGTGGCTACTAATAAAGATACTCCTATAAATATTACTTTAACAGCAATTGATCCAGATGGTGATTCATTAACTTACATCATAGAAACAGACCCGCTTCATGAAGGCGTTGCATTAGATGCAGACTTCATTAATAATGGAAAATTAGTGTATACTCCAGATTTAAATACAGATTCATACAGTTTTACTTTTAAAGTTAATGATGGAACGATAGATAGTAATTCAGCCACGGTAAATATTTCCGTTGTGGTTGCAGAACATATGAGTGTTAAAATTATTGATAATATGTCATTTTACAAAAAAGGCGTATTTTATAGTGCTGATGTAAATATTGAAGTTACTGACGAAAGTGATTCTCCAATTGCAGGAGTAATTGTTCGTGGTAAATGGTCAATAACTGAATTAACAGCTTATACTGATTTTGGCTCAACTGATCTAAATGGAATTGTGAGTTTTCGATCTGAAGCCATAAAAAAGCCTGAAAGCGGAACCACTTATACTTTTACGATTACTTCGGTTGAAAAATTAGGTTATAGTTGGTATGGATCTGGAGATAGTTTGTCTTTAGTGTTTTAATATTAAATAATAATACCTCAATTTTAAAATCCGTTGCTTATATAAGCAACGGATTTTTTTGCCATAGTTTTTAGAGTTTAGATATTGTATTGATACACATTTTTTTATTGAAAAAATTCCCAAAAAATGCTATATTAAAATTAAGAATAATAAATTAAAATAAAAAAAACATGAAAAAACAATTTATAAAAAGTATTATTGCCTTGCTTTGTTTGAGCTTGGTTTTTACTTTATGTCCGTTTACTCCAATGGTAAGCGCTAAAACGGTTCATAAAACTCTTGCTTTTGATAAAAAAATAGAGAATAAAGAAAATTTTGAAAAAGGGGAAATGAAAAATTTGAAAATTGTTGAAAAAGACGGGAAAATTGAAATGAGTTTGATGGCAGGGAAAAACGGAGAATACATTTCGCCGGTGGTTAAAGCGCCTTTTGAGGCTTTGCATATCGGTTTGCATTGGAATGAAGAATTATTTGATGGAAGTTTGATTGAGGCTTACGCGCGGACAAGCAATGATGGCGCGAATTTTAGCGAATGGGTAAAAGTGAATATTGAAAGAGATATGGGTAGAGACGGTATGGCTGAAGAAGAAACTTTTGCTTCTCTGGTTGGAACAAAAAGAGCGGCTTTTGCTCAGGCTAAAATAGAATTTATATCTGAAAAAGGAATTTCGCCTAAGCTAAAAACCCTAACATTTACTTTTCTTAATTCAGGGGAAGAATCAAAGCAAATTGTTAAAGAATTAAGTTTAGCTCCTTTTGGCATAGCGGCTTTAAACGAAACAGTTCAAAAAACTTCGCCTAATGGAAAAAGTATTAATGTGATTACCAGAGAAGGCTGGGACGCTGATGAATCTCTTAGGTTTTTAGATGACGGAACAGAAAATTGGACTCGTTCTTATCATGGCACGCGAAAATTAATTATTCATCATACCGCCGGCTCAGAGTCAAACGGAGAAACAGATTTAGAAAAAAATAAAGAAACTGTTCGCAGTATTTATCGCTACCATGCGATTGATCGAGGTTGGGGCGATATCGGATATAATGCCTTGGTTGACGCGGCTGGAAATATTTATGAAGGGCGATACGGCACCCATGATTTGGCATTTCGATCTCCTGACCCAAATCCGAATCAAGTAATGGTTTTAGACGTTGAAGGAGCCCATGCAGCAAGCTATAACAGCGGCAGTTTTGGCGTTTCCGCGTTGGGAAATTTTGAAAATTTTGATGTGCCGGAAGACCAACTTTTAGGAATAAAAAATGTTTTAGCTTTTGTGGCTGATAGCAGGGGAATAGATCCTCAGGGGAAAAGTGATTTTTTACGTTATGATGATTCATGGCATTATGATTTAAATAATGTGGTAGGACATAAAGATGTTGGAGCAACTGCTTGCCCGGGCATTTTAAATGATTATTTAGAAGATATTAAAATTTATATAAATTCGACAACACTTCAGAATATTATGCTTTCTTCCATAAGCAGTATTGAGCTTGGAACAGTAATATTTGATTGGTCATTTCCAGAAGCCGTGGAATATCAATATGCTTTGGAAAAAGTGCTAAAAATGCCGGAAGATCAGCCATGGAAAACAGCTTGGTTAAATCCTGAAAATCCTGATATGATTACTACAAGCGATGAAAGTGTTGCATTTAATATGTATGGTTTAGAAGATGAAGCTAACTATGTTTTTTATGTTATGGCAATTAATGAAAACGGAGATCCGATTTCATCCGCCTCTCATGTTAATTTTAAAAATGAATATAGCGTAATTGTTGATAATTTAGATAGTAATACAAATATCATTGGTTCGGGATGGGCTACCAGCACTAATGTGTCCGGTTTTTACGCTACAAATTATTTTGTCCATTCAAGAGGAGTTGGGGCTAATGTTTTTGAGTGGCTGCCTGATTTACCCAATGACGGCAATTATGATGTTTATGTTTGGTATACATCCGGATTTGACAGGGCGCGCAATGCTCCTTACACTATAGTTCATGAATATGCGAATAGTTCAATTTCAAATAAAACAATATTAGTGGATCAAAAAATAAACGGAGGCAAGTGGGTTATGTTGGATACGCTTTATTTTGAAGTTGGAGATTTTGTAAAAATTCAGCTTTCAGATGATGCTAATAGATATGTTATAGCTGATGCTGTAAAATTTACTTTAAATAAGGCAGAAGAAAATCAATGCGATGAGGGCGAAATTTTTTGTGATGGCGCTTGCATTGTTCCTGTATGTGTTTTAGCATCTGATTGCAATGACGATGATGCAAACACAACTGATATTTGTGTTAATTCCGGAACATGCGAAGCGGCCTGCGAATATACAAGCATCCCTGATGCGATTTGCGGCAACAAAGATTGCGAAGAAGGTGAAGATTGGTATAATTGTCCCCGTGATTGTAAAAGATAATTTATTATTTATTTAAAAAACAAAAATATGACTTTAAAAAATTCTGTTCGCAGTTCTATTTTAATAAAAATGTTTGCAATAGGCATTTTGGCTATGCTTTTGCTGATTCCTACCGGCATGATAAAGAATTTGATTAATGAGCGCTCTATGAGAAAAAATAGCGCGATTTCGGAAGTAAATAATAAATGGGGAAATAAGCAGGTGCTTGCCGGTCCGGTTTTGACTATTCCATATACTGTTACCGATGAAATCGTAACCAAAGGCAAGGACGGTGAAACCAAAACGCAAGAAGTTGTTAAGACTTCTTATGTAAGTTTTTTGCCTGAGAAATTGAATTTTAACGGCGATGTGTCAACTGATTTGTTAAAACGAGGAATTTATGAAATTACGGTTTATAATTCCAAACTTGAAGTTGACGGTGAATTTATTTTTCCTGATTTTTCCGCATCAAATATGCCGGATGAAAACGCGGTAATCAATTGGGGAGAAGCGCACATTTCATTCAGCTTGTCTGATATAAAAACCTTGCAAGAGGTTTCAAAATTTGATTGGAACGGAGAGCAGTATGATTTTAAGTCTGGCTATAAAACCCAAGAGATTGAATCAATGCTTGGCGGCCAGAATTTGAATTTTCCAGAACTTAGCATAAAAGAGAGGAATACAATTTACAGACCTTCATTGTCCGGCGGATCTGGTTTAAATGTTCCTGTGCCGGTTAGCGCGGACGAAAAGAGCAAGGTCTATAAGTTTTCGTTTAATATTGACGTGAACGGCAGCGACAGTATCGCGTTTTTGCCGCTTGGCAGAGAAACAAATGTTAGTTTAACATCGGACTGGTCGTCGCCGAGTTTTAACGGTTCATTTTTGCCTGACGAAAGAAATGTTAGCGACGCGGGGTTTGAAGCCAAGTGGAAAGTGCTGGAATTAAATCGGGACTATCCGCAGGTTTGGGACGGGAGTCTTACTCAAAATATTCATAATTATTCATTTGGCGCGCGCATGGTTGTTATGGTGGATGAATATCAAAAAAATACGCGCGCGGTTAAATACGCGATTATGTTTAT